>NZ_JBLHOE010000041.1:0-28428 GCF_047622445.1 Sulfurimonas sp. | reverse complement strand
TTATACTATCAGTTATGGAACTGTTCAAAAAAGAGCCTTTTATATTATTTGTATACTATTATATACTTTTAAAACAAATACTTCTAAACAACTACTTTATTTCGTCCTGTTTCTTTTGCTTCATAAAGTTTACTGTCAACTTCTTTAAAGGCCTCATCAAGGCTCATAATGCCTTCTAAGCTTATAACACCAAAACTACATGTAAATTCTGGTACTCCATCATAATCTCTTGTACATTCTTCGATAGATAAACGTAAATTTTCAGCTACTCTTTGTGTATCTACCAAACTAACATCTAAAAGTAACATAAACTCTTCACCACCCCATCTCGCAAATACATCCGTTTGTCTTGTGTGTTCTTTTACTACTTTAGATAGTAACTGTAGGGCTGTATCTCCCACGTCGTGACCATATGTATCATTAATATTTTTAAAATGATCTACATCAAACATAATCAAAGATAAATATGTATCATTACGTTTTTGTTTTTTACAGGATTCTGATAAATACGCTTCAAAAAATCTACGGTTGTAAATTTCCATCATACTATCCATATAGACTTTTTTCCCTAATTCTTTATTAAATTTAATTGCGAAATACAATACTAAAGTAAGAAGTAATACTACAAATAAAATATATTTTATTTCACGACTTTTTTCATCATAAAAATACCCAAGATAATCACTACGTTCAAAACTAACTGCGTATGCAATATATTTGTGAGTAATAGGGTTATGAATAGCGATAAAGCTTACAACACCTTTGTGCTTTTTATGATCAATTGCTATAGAAAAATCTTCATACATTTTCATTTTGAGCTTAATCTCTTCTAAATTTTTAATACTCTCGCTTGCATGTTCTACTTTTTCAGACATTATCATCGTTTTTTGATGCATGAAATTATTGTTAATTATTGATGGCTCATAGTGTGTAGGTTCTGTTTCAAAAACTTTATTTTTTACCACTTCTTTATCAATGAGTATATCTAAGCCTATATTTTTAAATGCTCTTTGGTAGGTATTTTTAAATGATTTCATCGAGTGAGATATTTCAACACTTCCAATATGCTTCTTTTTCTCATCAAAAAGTGGAAACACAAATCGATAACCATTAAAAATTCTTCCCTCTTCAAAACCTTCAACATATACTTTATGTTTATTTGTATATGCAACTGTCGCTCTAACATTACTTAGATTATCTCCAAATTTACTAGGTTTATGAAACCGTAAAAAACTATCATTATTTGGTAAATGAAAGTGAAGTTGTTGAATGTTATATTTTTTAAACTCTATATATATTGGTTCTAAATATTTATATAACTTATCTCTTACAATAGCTTTATCATCATCATTCGCTTCATATGCATACTTAAATATGTCTATGACCTCAGGCTTGTTAATAAGGTAGTTAAACATAAAAGTAGATGTATCTTTTGGAAAAAGTGTAATTCCATCATATCGATGTTTCGCTTCTTTTGTTTGTAAATCTAAAAAACTATGGAGTTCTTTTTGCTTATAAGTATGAAACATTAAAAGTAAGATAGTTGCTATAAAAAAAAATATACCTACAAAAGTAAACTTATAATCAAAAAACTTCACTTTAGTTCATATCCATAAAGTCAGGCTTTCCAAAATAATACCCTTGAGAGTATTCAACACCTAAATTTTTTAAAATTATATAAATATTTTCATTTTCTATATACTCGGCCACCATCTCAATACCCTGCTCTTTTGCAAAAGCTACAATACTTTTTACAACAGACATAGAATACGCATCTGATTCAATGTTTTTAATAAGGGAACCATCAATTTTAAGAATATCTGGTTGATACTTAAGTAATCTCTCAAAGTTAGAGTACCCAGCACCAAAATCATCAATAGCAATCTTCACGCCATATTCTTTAACACTTAAAATAAATTTCTCAATCTCATCAAAATCTTTTACATCTTCATCTTCTAAAAGTTCAAATACTATTCTAAATGCTTCACTCTTATGAGCATCTAAAAGTTCATATATTTTTTTTCTTGTTGAATATTTCTCTATATCAAGTGCTGAAATATTTATAGTAATTGCTTTATCTGTTTGCTTAAGAGCATTAAAAGAGTTTTCAAGAACCATTCCTGTTATTCTTGAATAGTACTTCCCTTTTTTTGCAATATCCAAAAAGAAAAATGGTGCAACAATATTTTCCTCTTCATCTACAAGGCGCACCAAAGATTCATACTTTACTACTTTTTGTGTTTTATTACATACAATTGGCTGAAAAAATGAAATTATTTTTCCATTTTCAATCGCAACCTTTACCATTTTTAAAATTTGAAGGTTTTTGAACGCTTCATCCTGCTCAATTTTTGCAAAATCATTAGAAACGACAAAGTCTTGTTTAGACTTAAATAAAGAATCAATTCCGTATTTTACATTTTCTAAACAATCCTTACCATTAGCTATACTCATAATAATTGCTACATCGTAATCAATTTCACCAATTTCAATTTTTAATTCATTCATAATATATTGAAAGTTTTTAAGTTCATTTAAGATACTAGGGGTATCCATCTCTTTTTGATATTCTAAGTCCTGAACAAAAGCATATTCACCACTTCCTAAGGAATAGAATTTATCAAAATTAAGATACTCCGGCATATGTTTTAAAAGATCTTTTGCGAAGCTAGCTTCGATATTTTCAGTTATATTATGCCCATATAGTTTTTCTATATCGCTAAACCCATCAATTTTGATTAAGACAATCATAGGATTACTTGCCGAATCTACAAAGTCATATAACTGCTTTTTAGGACTAATAATATTTGTAATATCATGCTGCATAGAAATATATTCTACTATTTCATTATTAATATCTAGGATTGGTGTAATCACTGAATTAACATAATATGTTCCATTATTTTTCGATTTACTACGTAAAACACCTTTCCATGGCTCTTTTTTGTATTTAATGCTATGCCATAGATCAGTATACATTGAAGCTTTATTATCAGGATGTCTGATTATATTATGATTCGAACCCATAAGCTCTTCTTTTAAAAAACCAGAGAGTTTTATAAATGCATCATTTACATAGGTAATGTCACCGTGTATATCTGCTTTAGATACAGCAGATGTAAGATCCGTAAGTTCTTGATACTGTTTTAGAAAAGCTAGGTTATTATTGTATACATTTATAAAGTCAATTTTTTTTATACATTTTTCAAAGGAATCAATCAACTTATCTATCTGAATTGGCTTTAATAGATACCCGTCTATATCTAATTGCATTGCTTTAGAAAAGTATTCCAACTCACTGTGAGCAGATAATAAGATTATTGGTATATTTATATCAAAGTTACGTAACTGCGTTGACATTTCCAGACCATCTAACTTGGGCATATTTACATCGCTAAGAACAATATCAATTTGATTATCGTAAAATTTTTCAAGACCTTCTTCACCATTATCTGCCACAATAACTTCAAGGAATAAATCTTCTAGAATGGAGATAGTACTCTCTCTTAATAACACTTCATCTTCAACATAAAGTATTCTTAATTTACTAGTAAAACAAATAACATCTTGTATATCTTTCATACATCAATTTTAACTTAAGTAAGCTTAATCCACCTTTCTTGATAAAGTATTACTTTAAAGGATGACAACTATAAAGAGTTTCTTTTAAGTCTTGCTTTTGTACATGTGTATAAATCTGTGTTGTTAATAAAGAAGCATGACCAAGTAACTCTTGGACAACTCTCAAATCAGCACCACCAATAATGAGTGAAGTAGCATAGGAATGCCTTATTACATGAGGCGAAACACCTAAATATTTTTTCGTAATTTTATACGCAGAAATACGACTTAGTTTATCACCTTTATAATTTGCCCAAACAAAATCTTTTTCATACTTAAACGCTCTAAGGTACTCATCTATTGCTTTTTTTGCAACAGCGGCAATAGGAACCATTCTCTCTTTTTCACCTTTTGCATGTCTCACATGTAACCAAGTATCATCTATATCTTCACGTGAAAGTTCTAAACATTCACTTATCCTTGTTCCTGTTGCGTATAAAAACAATATGAGTGCATAGTCTCTGAGTCCTATCCATGAACTTCTATCAATCGAGTCTAAAGCATTCGTAATTTCATCGTAGGATAAAAAATTTGGAAGTAGCTTTGGAATTTTTGCAAGCTTAACCTTAGAATATTCATCGCAAAAATCACTTTTATAACAGAAGTTAAAAAAGGCGTTGAGTGAAGAGAGTTTACGGTTAAGTGTTCTTTTATTTTTATATTTTGAAAGGTGTGTCAAGATGATTGTTGAATCTAGAGAGAGTAATGATTTACAAAGCTCTTCTTCAACCATACTAAGGTCAGAAGAATAAGCTTCTATAGTTTTCTTACTTAGAGCCTTTGTTACAGTTATATACTCTAAAAAGGCTTCTAATTCATTTGACAAAGTTTACTCTATAGAGATAAGCTCATCATGTACAAAAAATCCTTTATCTGTAACAAATACAAAACCTTCATCAAGACTTACACTATGTATGGTGTATGAAGACAAGTCTTTTGATGCTACAATTAAGTAACCTTCTTTTTCTAAGATATAAACTTTATCATCTTTAGCAATTAAACCTAAAAAATGGGCAAATGGAAATTTTAGTTTTGCATTAAGTTCAAGGGTTGGAGTCAAAGAAATTACTTCACCTTGTTTAGTTGCTACAAATAAATTTTCACCATTAAATGCAATATTACGAATTTCATACTTTGCCCGAGCTTCTTTTTTATCCATAGAGATAATCTTATGTGCAGTAGCAGCAATAACTTTTTCCTCAATGATATTAAAATACAAAATATTATTAAAATTATCTTCTGAAGAAACTATCGTAGTTCTTAATCTCTTTTTTGTAGTTGGATTAATAATGATAACTTTACCATCAAGTGTAGGAAAAATCACAACCCCTCCAACAAAGTATGGACTTGCAATTCTAGAATCAATTGCTAGAGTTTCAGAGACTTTTTCTTTCATCAAAAACTCTTTTGAAGATATAGAATAAAGTCCTAATTCATTATCTGCAAAAACAATAGCTAATATATCATCTTGAATACTTGCACTAGCAATGGTTTTCTTAAGCTCAAGCTCTTCGATTTTACTTGTATCTTCAACCGATTGAAGCTTCATTTTCCCATCAATAGTTGCACTTATAACCCAACCATCTGTATGTGCTATTAGTCTATAATTTTCTGCAATCTCAATATCTATATTAGTTTTTTTACCTAAAACTTTTCTATTATCCAAAAGCGCTGCAGTGGAGGTAATATCAATAATATCATCCCCCATACTTTTATATTGACCCCAAGATTTTCCCGTCTCTTCTGGTTCAAAAACTTTTTTTGAACTACATCCTGTAAAGAAAACAATACTTAACGATAAAGTAGCTAATAATAAGTTTCTCAAAATTTATTTTACCCCGTAATGTAATAATGCTTTAGCAACTTTTGCTAAAGGTGAGGTATCTAGAATTGTCTGAAGCTTTAAATGTGCTTTATCAATATTACCTTCATTCATAAGTATAATGGCAGCTTGGACTTGTGCTAAATCTTTATAAATTGCATCTTGATTGAGAGCATATGTAGTTAATGCATTTACGTCTTTAGTACTTTGAGCGAGTTCGTATGTAGCTAAATCAGATAAAGGTGCTACATCTGAACTTTTTAAACTCTCTAGTGTTTTCATATCCTTGTCTATCAGTGCTTTTGAGTAGATAAAAACATCATGTAAAGCTGGACTAAGAGATTCTAAACGCGTAAGAGCAGCTACATTTGAAGGATCAGCTTTTAATTCACTTAATGTTTCATTTGCTGCCACTTGTGTTGATGCTTTATTTACATCATATGCTATATTTGAAGCAATTGCTACAACAACTACAACTACACCAGCAATAAGAATATTTTTATATTTTTTAACAAATCTTTCTGTTATTACAGATTTTTCAAAAAACTTCTCTTCTGAAGTTAATTCTTCTTTTACCATCTCTATATCGTTTTTAATACTCAAAAAAAATCCTTAAACTAATTGTTTTGTTATATTATCGAATAATTTGTTAAAGTTTCATCAAATACATATCTTTATTTTGTTAGAATATCTCCAGATTAAAGAATATAAGGAATTTCATGCAAGTAGACGATGCACTATTACAAAGACTAGAAAAATTATCATTTTTAAGAATAGAAGATGATAAGAGAGAAGAAATCATCTCTCAGATGTCCGAAATTGTTAGCTTTGTAGACAATTTAAGTGAACTAAATACTGATGGTGTCGATGATACATTTGCAATGGGTAACGCTGCAACACACCTAAGAGAAGACACTCCCTTTTGTGATACAAGCGTAAATGATACAATCCTTAAAAATGCTCCAAAAAGTGAAGATCACTTTTTCATAGTACCAAAAATTATCGAGTAAAGATGGTACAAGTCTATGGAATTAAAAACTGCGACAGTGTAAAAAAAGCACTAAAATATTTTAACAAACATAACATAGAGTATGAACTTTTTGACTTTAAAGAAAAAAAAGTTCCTTGTGAGACCATCGCTTCTTGGTTAGAGCAAACTGATTTAAAAACACTTTTTAATGCGAGAAGTACTACTTATAGAACTCTCAAACTCAAAGAGCTCAACCCAAATGACAATGAAAAGCAAGAGTGGCTTTGTAAAGAAAATATGCTTATCAAAAGACCGGTTGTTATGTACGAAGGAAAGATTCTTGTTGGATTTAAAGAAGAAAACTATGATGGAGTATTTTTATGAGTGATGAAACCGCACCTAAGTCTTTAGATATTAAAAAACTATTAAAAAGTGTTTTAGCGTATGGTTCTTCGGACCTTCACCTTGTAGTTGGTAGTGAACCACAAATTAGAATAGACAAAGAACTACGACCTTTAAATCTTGCAGTTCTCAATGCTAACGATGTTGAAACGATGGCCTACACACTCATTGAAGATAAGCAAAAAAAAGATTTTGAAGAATATAATGAATTAGACTTTTCTTTTGAACTTGAAGGAATTGGTCGTTTTCGTGCGAATTATTATCGTACTATTCATGGTATTGCTTGTGCATTTCGTATGATTCCTATTGACATCCCGACACTTGACGAATATGGGAACCCTCCAATTTTTAAAGAGCTTATAAAACGTGAAAAAGGTCTTATCCTTGTAACAGGACCAACTGGTTCTGGTAAATCAACTACGCTAGCGTCTATGCTTCACGAAATAAACCTCAATGAAAGACGCCATATCATCACTGTCGAAGATCCGGTGGAATTTGTACATAAAAATGTCAAGTCTCTTTTCTCACAACGAGATGTAGGAAGTAATACTGCTTCATTTGCTGCGGCATTAAAGTACGCTCTAAGACAAGATCCCGATGTTATACTCATTGGAGAGATGCGTGATGCAGAGACTATTGGGGCAGCACTCACTGCGGCTGAAACCGGTCACTTAGTTTTTGGAACATTACATACTAACTCAGCTCCGGGAACTATTAACCGTATTATCGATGTTTTTGATGGTGAAGCACAAGCCCAAGTACGTGCACAACTTGCAACTTCACTCGTAGCTGTTGTATCTCAAACACTTATCCCAAAAGTGGGTGGTGGAAAAGTTGCTACACAAGAGATTCTCATTACAAACCCAGCCGTACAAAATCAAATTAGAGAGGATAAAGTTCACCAAATATACTCTCAAATGCAGCTAAATCAACAAGAAACAAAAATGACCACGCAAACGCAGGAACTTATTTCTCTCATTTTAAAAAATATGATTACAAAAGAAAATGCAATTAAAAACTCTAATAGACCTGAAGAACTTATCAAGATTATAAATACTATATAAGAAAGTTTAGTTTTTCTAAGCTTTCTTCGAACATAAAATACATCCTGTCTTTAAAACAATTTTTACTAAAAATAATTAAAATAATTAAAACTTTAATACATTACAATACTGACATGTATAATCAAACAAATGAAACAAATGAAACAATAGTAATAATTACAGCTGGCGCTGGTATGGCTCTAGACAGTGGTCTTCCTGACTTTAGAAGTTCTAACGGACTTTGGAATAAAGAAGAGTTTACTGAACTTTCACAACCTTCCTCCTTTTCTACATATCCTGAAAAAGTCTGGGGTATGTATGGTTATAGACTTAACATGCATAAAGAAACAGTTCCACATGATGGCTTTAAGCTACTACTCGATTATGTTAAAGATAAAGACTACTTTATCTTTACATCAAATGTTGACGGGCAATTTCAAAAAGCAGGTTTCGATAGTGAAAAAATTACAGAGAGTCATGGTAATATTCATTATCTTCAGTGTACAGGATGTTCTCGTGAAATCTTCAATGAGTATCCTTTAGAGATTGATGTAAACGTAGAGATGCAAGCTTCTAGTTATCCTCTATGTGAAGAATGTGGAAGTGTACTCCGTCCAAATATCCTTATGTTTAATGATTATGACTTCAATAGGAATAGAGTGCATGAACAACAGGGAAGAATGTTTCAATTTATCGATAAAATCAGAGTTAAGAAAATAGTGATTATTGAGATAGGTGCAGGAACAGATATCCCTTCAATTCGTAGCTTTTCTGAGACTATGAGTCAGCTACCCAACAGTATTTTATATCGAATTAACCCTAGTGAATCTGAAATCCCTGATGATGATGGAGTATCAATTACTTTGGGTGCCTTAGAGGGAATAAAGAAGGTCTTAAACGACCTCTCTTAAAAAAGTGATACTTTATTTTTACCTGATGTTTTAGATTGATATAAAGCTTTATCTGCTCGATTAAGTGATTCACTAATATTAGTATCGCTTTGATGATTAAATGCATCTACACCAATACTAATGGTAAATTTTATATTAGTATCATTTTCTTGAAAATTCATTTTTTCGATTCTTAATCTCAGTTTTTCTGCAAGTTTTACTGCATTTTCTGTACTTGTATTTGGAAGAATAATAGCAAACTCTTCACCACCAAATCTTGCAGCAATATCACTTTCTCGCGTAAATAAGGTAATTGTTTCTGCCAAAAATATTATTACATTATCTCCAATATTATGACCATAAGTATCATTAATTCTTTTAAAATCATCAATATCGATCATTAAGAGACTTAGTGGTTCGTTTGTTCTTTTTGTTATAGAGATAATCTTCTCGGCAAAATCTGCAAAGTACCTTCGGTTATACATGTTTGTTAAAGGATCACGATTTGCCTGCTCTTTTAATTTTGCTTGTGTTTCTTTTAACTCTTTGGTTTGTCTTGCAATTTTAACATGAGTATCTATAAGCTTACTTTGTGCCTCTTTTTGAATACTAATATCTAAAGCAAAAGATATTAAGGCATTTCTAGAATCTTTTAGTTGCACTACTTTCTCTTGAACTTGATACCATTTATTAGCCACTTCATTAAAATGCTCATAGATAATGTATCCATTATTAACAGTAGATTGAGAATGATGTAAACTTGGTTTTAAACCTGCTAGTAATGTTGGGGCTTGACACCAGGAACAAGGAGCGTCTTGTCCATTAATCGCTTCCCAGCAATACTTAGCAGTCATATCTGACATAATGTTTTTCATTGCCTGATTTGCATATAAAATCTCATTTGTAGTTATATTAACTACATACACAGCGAATAATGATGTGTCATTAAACATATCTATGGAGATAAGATCTTTAATCTCATCATTTTGTATATTAATCATCTACTAAATCATCATCTAATAATTCATCATCACAATTTTCACTATATTGTTCATAAATATTTCCAATAGATTTAGCAAGTTTTTCCTCATTAATTGGTTTTAGCAGGTAGCCTTGTGCTCCAGCCTTTAAAGAAGAAACAACCATTTCCTCTTGTCCATGAGAAGTAATCATAATGATATTTACATCTTGATTAAATTCTCTTATCTTTTTTACAGCTGTTATGCCATCAATATCAGGCATTGTAATATCCATGGTAATTAAATCAGGGCTTAATTCTTTACATAGCTCAATAGCTTGTGCCCCATTTTTTGCTTCACCTACAATAGAGTGTCCTAAATTTGTTATATATTTTTTTATATTTTTTCTAATAATAAGTGAGTCATCTACGACTAAAATATTTAACATTTTATAATTCCTTAAAGTTTAATGTTTTCGAATACGAAGCCTTAGGTCCAACGACAGTTACAAGCATCTCTCCAAATTCTGTTTTAATGGTTGCTGTTACTATTTGAGAGCTTTTTTGTTTAAAAAGCGATGTCGCTTCATAAATCAATATCGGAGGTGTAATACTTAATGCAGTGTCATCTAAAGGATTTTTCAGTGCATTACCAACTATAGTATTAATAACTTCACATGAAACACTCTCTTTAACTTCATCCATCTCATCTTCGTCTATTTCTTCACCCTCTAGAAATGCTTCTATAATTTTATCTAAAAGTGCATCATCATAACCCATAGTTACTAATACTTGAACACTCCCTCCAGTACCAATCATCGCTGTATTTTTCTTTAGATTAACTTTTTTTGTAGATACTCCATCTGTACTATCAGAAGAAACATTAATTTCTAAATCGTTTTGCAAAAAACTAATCGATCTTTTTACTAAAGGTGATATAATCTCATGCTCAAATGACAAATCTTGCTCAAATTCCATTAAAGTTCCTTTTCATATTTTGGTAGATTAAATACAAATGTTGTACCTATATTTTTTTGTGAATTTATTTCTATAAATCCAGCTAATTTATCTGCTTCAACTTTTACCGCATTCATACCTATTCCTCTTCCTGATATTTCTGAAACTTCACTTTTTGTACTAAGGTTTTCGTGAAAAATCAATGCATAAATATCAGCATCATTTATAGTTTCAGCTTCGGCTCGTGTAAGTATATTTTCTTTTATAGCTTTAGACAGTACCTTTTCTTTGTCAATACCAATTCCATCATCTGAAATAATGATTTGAATTCTATCATCATCTTCCGAAAAACTACAAGAAATAGTTCCAATTTCATCTTTCTGATTTATTAGTCTGGTTTCTTGATCTTCAATACCGTGATCAACACTATTTCTAAATATATGAATTAATGATTTAATAAATGGTTTATATTTTTCATTCACTAAAATTTTATCGTCACCAAGAACTTCAACTTCATAAATTTCTTTTTCTAGCTTTAAAGACAATTGTTGTACTAAACCTGTATATGGTTTTAGTAAGTGTTGTAATTTTTGATTTGAAAGGTTTGAAACATGACTTATAATTTCTTTTGATGCAAGAGAGTCAATACGTTGTTCGGTAAATACATCATGAATTTTAGTTTGTAATTTACTTATTTCAACACAGTTAATTTTTAATATATTTTGAGAATTTAAAAAATCATTACCCAAAATAGTCCTAATAATCTCTAATTCCTTATTAAGATTGCTCGTAAAATCTGTACTCTGTAAAAGTTCTAACAAACTTTCATTTGTATGTTCATTATTTTTTATCATTGTCGCAATTTTTGTTTCAAAAGAATGCAAAAACTTTACAATATCACTCATATATAACTGAGAGAAGGCTCCCTTGAATGTATGTATAACTCTGTATATTTCATTAATGTTGTTTAACGACGTTTTCGTACTATATATGTAGTCAACATAATTTTCAATAAAATTTTCATAATCTCTTTTCGTATCATAAAAAGATTCACTTTCTCCAATAATCTCAACAATCATTTTTAAAACTTCTTGTTCTTTTTTTACTTTTTTTTCAAGTTTTTTCTTCGCCGTAATATTCGTAATAATTAGCATTAGTTTTTTATTTTCTAATATTTTATACTTTAATTGCAAAGCTCGTCTATTAAGTATAATTTCATTTGGTAATAAAGTCAGAATAGACTCTTGAACTAAAGTACTATCAATAGAACATGCTTCTAAAATAGTTTTTTGAAAGAATTTTTGTTTTGTAGGATTATTAATAAATAAAATATCTGGGATATATTTTCCAGCTAAGCCTTTACCTAGTAGCTTTTCACACTCTTTTGAGTATTCATCATCGATAATTAAATCACAACTAAAAGACAAAAAACCTTGTCCTGCATTATCTAAAAGTGTGGTTACCTTTTTTGTTTTTTCTTCAACCTTTGCTTCAAGGCTGGAGTTAAGTTCATTTATCTCTTCATGCAGTTTTGCACTAACTGCAATATTCTCTTTTAATGATTTAGCCATCTGTCCAAATTCATCATTCGTATCTATATTTATATTCTGCACATACTCTTTTTTTCCCTGTAAAAAAGAAAAGAAATCACTTAGTCCATTTTCAAATTTTTTCAAAGGCTTAATAACTAATTTTTTAATAGCTATGATAATTATTAAACTTATAACTATTGTCATTCCTAAGATTCCAAGAAGTGCTATATATATAAGATTTTCTGCTCCGTCTATAGCAGTATTAACTACAGTTAATGGTCTTGCTAAAAGAATAATACCTAGTTTTTTATCTTGAAAATCTTTAACATCTGTATATGTGTAAAAATACTCCGAGCTAAGAAAATATCCATCGTGAAATAGTACTCGCATATTTATATTTTTTGCATCAGTTAAAAACGTTTTATTAATATATTTTTGGGAAATAATATAATCTTTAAATTTTGTATTTTTTTTAAATGAAAAGTTTTTGCCTATTTTTATCTTTTCACTTACTTTTTGGTCCATAAGAAGTAAAAAACCTTCTCCTGTTTTGTCAAATGATTTAGTAACAGAATTTATCCCTTGAATAAACTCTAAAGACCCAATATGTAATTTATTTTCATCAACAATTGGGGTAATTGCACGTAAAAGAAGACCTGCCCTTCCAGGCTCAAATGTTGTAATTGGTTTATGATTTTCATTTACAAATACAACTGATGCTCGAAATGAACTTAAATCATCCCCATACTTATCAATTTTCCAGTTTCTTAAAAAAGATTTATTGTCTTTTGTATGTAAGTGGATTTTTATATTTTTAAATTCTGTGTTTTCTTTCATGTTTATAGAAATATTTTCTAGGGAATTTATAGCAGGCTGTCTTTGTTGTGTTGCTAGTGCTTTTTTAATTCTTACATCATTCGCGATTGAGATAGCATTGGTAATACCAACTCTATACTTTGACGCTACTTTCTCATTAGCCTCATCAATAAGTTCTTGTTTAACTTGGGTATAAACACTTAGCTTTATATCTTGAGCATAAGAAAATAAAATAAAAAAACCTATAATGAGCGATACTATAGAAATTCCACTAACAGCAATATTTAATTTAGTACTTACTGAAATAAATTTCATCCAGACTCCAAAATTTTATGTAATTATTATTTGAAGATATTCTAACACAAATTCGTGAGTAATTAGTGATTTAATTATAATAAGACCTTACTTTGATTCTTTCCTAAACTTTATCATCTTAAATCTTTCACCTAAAAAGTTAGGCATGATTAACATCTTTGCCTTTTCTAGTTCTTGTTTATAAACTTTTTCTTCTACATTCTCTTTAAGCATTTCTAAAAGATCTAACATGCCCATATCTATGAGTGCAACCATTTGAGTCTTTAATTCTACAAACTTTATCCCTGCGTCTTCGTAAGCATCTTTAACATGCTCAAATGTTACATCGTATGTAATGTCTGACTTTGCAAAAAGTTCATTTCTTTTAATCTTATCATCAAAAAAAGGAATTACTTCATGCTTTGCGTATACTCTTATAGAAAAATCTGGTCGTGCTTGCATTTCACCATAGTCAAAACTCATAAACTCGAATTTTTTAGCACTTTGTGCCATCTCACTTGCAAACTCTTCATAACCAAGAGCTATTTCACCGCGGTCTTTAAAGTATTTGTCAGCCTTAAATTTTACCCAGTCGTTGTCCACATCAAAGTGAACTTCATGTCCTTCAACTCTGGCAGTATGTCCTTTAAAATAAAGTTCACAAGGAAAAGCATCAAATATTTCATTAGCTATAAAAAAAGCATTTTCACATTCTAGTTCACTCAAAGACTTATAATGTGTCAAAGAAACTGCATTACCAAATGATTCTTCAAAATACTTTCTTTGATGCGCTTGCAAGTCATCAAATTTTTCTATAATTACGAATGTTAAAGTGTTTAATAGTTCTGGTCTTAGTGTATAAATAAACTCAATCACATCTGCTAAGAAGTAGCCGTGATGCGCACCTATTTCACAGACTACTCCATCTTGAGCTAAAAAACCTTCATCTACTAATGAAATGATGTGCTTAGCGATGCTTCCACCAAAAAACTTACTTGTACTTACCGCAGTATAAAAATCACCACTTTTACCAATATTTTTGTACGTTGCGTAATAGCCATCTTCACCATACAACCACTCAGTCATATACCCACTAAATGGTTTATCAAGATTCTGCATTTAGTACCTCACTGTATCGTATTATATTACTAATCATTCACATACATCTCATAAAGGCTTAGAAGTTCTAATTGCTTATCGACCTCGTATATTTTAAAGTTAATTTGAGATATTCCAACAGAATTTTCTAAAGTTTCAACATCATACTCTGTTTTATACCCAGCACTAAAAAGTTCTTTTGTATCCTCAAGTAACTTGGAGTAAATGCTGATATTTTCTAAGCTAAGTACTTTTTTCTTCTCTAAGTTGTTAAGATTTTGCATTACCTGCTCAAACAAAGCATTAAGCTCTCGTTCTTTATCTATAGCCAATAGCTCTGATTTCATATAATCTATTCGCACCGATTCTATATCTCTAAACGTATTAATATTTAAAGGTATATTTGCCTTCACTCCATAGTCATAATAATCTCGCTCAGGACTTCCAAATACAGCAACCTTACTATCTGTTTTTGTCCAGTTATATCCAGCTGTTACACTTATTGTCGGTAAGTACTTTGCTCTTGTTACACCTTTATTATGTTCATTTTTGATTGCTTGGCTTTTTACCATTTCTAAAGAGATATTATGTTGTAAAAAATTTTCTTGACTTATCAGCTCTAAAGTTGGAGCTTTTACATTTTTGTAATCTAAGTCACTAATAGTATTAAACTTTGAGATAAGTCTCTCTTTTGAAGTCTCAAGGTCATAGAGGTTTTGAATAACAAAGTTTCTCTCAATCACAGCATTATCTAAAAACCCCGAATCAAGTTGTCCACTTAAGTACTGTTCTTTTTTAAGCTCTAAATTTATTTCAGAGTTTTTAATCTGAAGATTCTGCTTTATGACCTTTAAATCTGTTTGTTTAATCTGCATGAGAGTAGATATAGCATCTTTAATCATTTTTCTTTTTGCTACATCTATAGAGTAATCGGAATACTTCTTTGAAGCATTTGCATACTTTACCCCATAAAATATCCCACCACCCTTGAAAATTGGCTGATCCATTTTAATAGCTGCAGATTGATTAAGCTGCTCGTTTGTGTAGGGATTACTTTTTGAGTAAGAATAATTCAAATTAATGGGTGTTATCCATGAATCTCTAAGAATAGAACTATCTAGTTTATTTTTTTTATAATCAAAATCAAATAATTCTTTTTTTGTGTCTGATATATAGCTATCTAGTGAGTTATTCTTCTCACTCGCTAATGTTACACTACTTAATACTAGAAATAGCGTAATCGAGAGATTTAAAGCCTTCATCCATTTCCTCTTTTATAATTATTATTTACCCATTCTTCTACTTCTTTCGCATTATACAATATTTTTGTATTACTTGATTTAGACTTTAAATCTTACTGAATTGTTATCTTAGATTCTAGGGGTATTGTACATTAAATAAGTACTCAAAACTTGTATAGGTAGCGTTGTTGACTTTCAGTATATTTTTCCATTTTAATACACCTATAAATCAATTAGATAAGCTTCTATTTTGAAATTACATTACAGATCATTAAAAAATTTTATATTTGCTATTCTATTTTTAGTAAAAAACAGCTACAATGTCACTAATGAAAGATGATTCGAGTTACATCTTTAGACTGTTTTGTATTGATGACCTTCGGTTTCCAGTTTAATCTGCCTAAAAATAAAACTTCATATTAGATTTTCAACCACCTTAGCAATGAGGTGTATTCAAACATAAAGGTATTACAATGGCAGCATTAGTAAACGGTACAGTTAAATGGTTCAACAGTGAAAAAGGTTTCGGTTTTATCGAGCAAGAAGATGGCGGAAAAGATGTATTTGTACATTATCGTCAAGTTAACAGCAATGGTTACGACCGTGTTTCACTAAACGAAGGTCAAAAAGTGACTTTCGAAATTGGTGAAGGCGAAAAAGGCCCTCAAGCAGAAAACGTTACAGGTCTGTAATCTTTCTTTGAGCGGATTTTCCGCTCATGCTATTCTCATCCTCCAATAACTCAATTCATTATAATCAAAAAACAAGACATACTAAAAACTTCAGAATAAAAATATTTGATTGAAGTAACAATATTTAAGTATATTTATATATAATATTTATTATGATTAAATCATTAAAGTATCTCTTTGTTAGTATGATATTACCAACAATCATATTTGCTACTAGCAACTCCCTTGAAAAAGTATCCTTACAATTAAATTGGAAACATCAATTTGAATTTGCAGGTTTTTATATAGCCAAAGAAAATGGTTTTTATAAAGACGTTGGACTTGATGTTGAAATACTCGAGTGGAATCCTAATATAAACAATATTACTGATACTCTCAATGATACTTCTACCTATACTATGAACTATTCATCAATACTTATAGACATATCCAATGGAAAAGATATAGTACTTCTATCCGCTATTTTTCAATCTTCACCCCTTGTATTACTCACCACTGAAGAGTCCAATATACAATCAATAAAAGACTTTAAAGGTAAACGGATTATGTCTTCAGGCGATTTAACTAACAATGCTTCTTTTATATCTATGATGCATTCAAAAGGTGTTGTGGTAGAAGATATAATAATGCAAAAACCATCATTTAATGTTCAAGATTTAATAGATAAAAAAACTGATTTAATTGCTTCATTTATATCAAACGAACCTTTCGTCTTAAAAGAGTTAGGTGCTAAACCAGTTATATTTAATCCAAAAAATTATGGTTTTGATTTTTATGACAATATTTTAGCTACTAGTAATGAAAATATAAAAAAGAATCCTTTACAAGTTAAACAATTTACACAAGCCTCCCTGAAAGGTTGGAAATATGCTTTTTCAAATATAGAAGAGACTGTACAACTCATTTTAGACAAATACAATACTCAAAACAAGAGTAGAGAAGCATTGTTATATGAAGCTAATGCACTTAAAGAATTAGCTTATTTTGGAACTTCTAAAATAGGAAAAATTGAAAAAAGAAGATTAGCAAAAAGTTATCAAGTCTATAAGCTTTTAGGGTTAGCTACACATAATCTCGACTTTGAGAAATTGATTTATAATGGATCATTATTGGATTTTAAATTAACATATGATGAAAAAAAGTATTTAAAAAATAAAAAAGCTATAACAATGTGCATAGACCCAGATTGGATGCCATTTGAAATGTTTGATAAAAATAAAAAACATGTTGGAATAACAGCTGATTATTTTAAATTGTTGGAAAAAAGTTTAGATATTACCATCAATGTAGTTGAAACACTAAATTGGGAACAATCAATCGAGTTTGCTAAAAATAGAAAATGTGACATATTATCCTTAGCTATGAGAACAGCAAATAGAGATACTTATCTTAACTTTACGGAGTCATACTTAGAGATTCCTATCGTGTTAGCAACGAAAATGGATGTTCCATTTATAGATGATTATAGCTCGTTAAAAGATAAAAAGATTGGTATTCCAAAAGGGTATGCTTTTATTGAATTATTCAAAAAGGAATACCCATATTTACATATTGTAGAAGTAAATAATGTAGATGAAGGTTTACAAAAAGTTACTCAGAATGAACTATATGGGTTTATAGGAACTCTTGCAACAGTTGGATATAAACTTCAAACTAAATATATAGGCGAATTAAAAATCACTAGTAAGTTTGATAATAATATGGAAGGAGGAATTGCCGTCAGAAATGATGATAAAGTTATGCTTAACATCTTTCAAAAAGCTATACAAAATATAGATATAAATCAACGACAAGATATATTAAACAATTGGATATCCATAAAATATGAAAGAGGAACTGATTATACACTAGTTTTATACATATTACTGGTAGTATTTATTATGTTTTTATTCTTCTTTTATAGGCAATATATACTCCATAAAACAAATAAAGAATTACAACTTTTAGCTTCAACAGATTCCTTAACTAAGCTATATAATAGAAGATATTTTATTACTACAGCGGAATATATTTTTCTAATAGCCAAACGAGAAAAAAAAGCAATATCAGTTATTATGCTTGATATAGATTTTTTTAAAAAGGTAAATGATATATATGGTCATAAAATAGGAGATGATGTAATAATTAAATTATCATCTATCCTTTTAAATTCCACAAGAAAAAGTGATATTGTGTGTCGTTGGGGTGGAGAAGAATTTCTAATACTTTTATCCGATACTGATATAAATGGAGCTACAGTTATCGCAGAAAAGATTAGAAAAATAGTAAATACTACAACTATAAAAGTAGATGATCATTTGGAAGTTACATTTACAGTTAGCTTTGGTGTGGATGAAGTTAATATTAGTGACATAGATATAGAACCTTCGATTAAGAGAGCTGATGAGGCCTTATATAAAGCTAAAAAAACTGGTAGAAATAAAGTTTGCATTTCTTAATTATATTTATATACTAATCTTAGAAAAGTAAAACAGGAGTAAATAATGAGTGAAATTACTAAAAGTGATTTAGATTTTTTAAATGTGGCTTTTGAAGAGGCGAAAAAAGGATATGACGAAGGTGGTGTGCCGGTTGGTTCTTCTATGAGTTTTGAGGATGCGTTATTAGCAAAAGGACATAATAAAAGAGTTCAAAATGGTAACCCCATTGCTCACGGTGAAATGGATTGTATAAGCAATGCTGGAAGAAGAGCTAATTATAATGGTGTAACTTTATATACTACACTAAGTCCATGCATGATGTGCTCAGGGACAATTATACAATTTGGAATTAAGAGAGTAATCATTGGAGAAAATAATAACTTTGATGGCAATATAGAATTTTTAAGAAATAATGGAGTAGAAGTACATATCGTTAACGATAAGGAATGCGAAAACTTAATGACTTCTTTTATCAAAGAAAAGCCAGAGTTATGGAATGAAGATATTGCAGAGGAATGATTTGTTAAATATCTCTGAATTTATTGAAGACGATCATCCGCCAGCCTCATCCAACAATTAGAGTTAGATACTTATTTTCCAATCAATTCTATAAGTTCATCTTGATTTAAAGGTTTAGAAAAAAGATAGCCTTGGATTTTAACTTCTGTGTTGAGTAATTTTATCAGGTTACATTGTTCTTGTGTTTCTACGCCTTCAATCACAACATCTATGTCTAAAGATGAGGCAAGAGAAATCATCCCTTTTAATAGTTTATATTGTCTCTCATCTGTAGTTATTTCATCAACAAACACTTTATCTATTTTGAGAACATCCACAGGGTATTTTCGGATATAGTCAAAAGAAGAATATCCTGTGCCAAAATCATCTATATAGATTTTAAATCCTAAATTCCTAATGATACTGAGTTTTTCAAGTATCATATTTGGATCTTTTGTGAAGATACTTTCTGTTATTTCAAAACATACTCTAGAAATATTCTTTGGAAAAAGTTTCTTCATCTCTTCTAGGTAACTAATGAGGTTACTGTCATAAAATTGGAAAACAGATAGGTTTATAGAGACAGAAGGAATTGTAAAGTTTTCTTCTAAAAAAGACATGAAAATATTATCGATTAATTTGTAAGTAAAGGCTACTATTAAGCCTTTTTCTTCTATGATTGGTATGAACTTGGCAGGAGAGATATTTTTACCTTTATATTTCCATCTCGATAAAGCTTCACAGGAAAGTATATTTCCCTCTATGTCACATATAGGTTGATAATTCAAGTAGAACTCATTGTTCTTTAAGGCATCATCTAGTCTTTTAAATACATCTATTTTTTGTTCAAAGTCTTCAAGCATATCTTCATTAAAAAACATGTATGAATTTTTTCCATTATCTTTTACTTCATACATGGCTCGGTCTGCCATAGAAAGTATTGTTGAAGTATCTAGTCCTTTAGCGGGATTCATTAAAATACCAATACTAAAAGATATTGCTATTTTTTTCCCATTTTCAAGTACTATCTGTTTCTTTGTTATGTTGAGTAATTTATGGGCAATATGTTGAACGATTATTTTATCTGTTACATTATCTAGGAGTAGAACAAACTCATCGCCTGCTAGTCTTGCAATAAAGTCATTATTACGGATAGTTTCTTTCATTAGCTTAGAAAGTTTAATAAGAAGCTTATCCCCAACATCATGTCCAAAAGTGTCATTAACAGTTTTAAATCCATCTAAATCAATAAAAAAAAGACAAAACTTGTGTTTATCACTTGAAACATTCTTTTTCATTAAAGTTTCAAGTTTTGAATTAAACGCTTTTCTATTTGGTAATTCTGTTAAAAAATCTGTTAATACTAAATACTCAAGCTTCTCATGTACTTTATTCTTATGAATTACCTCTTCTTGTAACTCTTGTGTTCTAGAATTAACCTTGTCTTCTAAAGATGCTTTTTCTTTTTCTAGAAGTAGTTGTAAAGCCATTAAGTTACTAATGTCACTTAGTAAAATAACCTTATAGATATGTGTACCAATTTTCGTGTCTTTAATTTCAATACTAAAATATTTCTCTCTAAAGTGCAAAATTTCTTCATATTCTCCACTTGAAAGATATTTGTCAATGAGCGTATATAACTCATATGGCAATTTATCAATATGTTTTCCTATAATATCCTGTGCTGAAACATTTACAAGTTGACAGGCAGCTTCATTGAAAATAGAAATGCACTGCTCATGATCTAGTACAATAATAGTATCACTCAAATAATTTAAGATAGCATCATTTCTTGTTTTTTCAAATTGAAAGTCTTCAATGTTTTTTAGAATATTTTTATACTGTTCTATTGCCTTTTTTGCATGTATCTCTGATGATTTTTTCCAAACCTTTATCTCTTGAATATACTGAGCTTCAGTTATTTTTGAGTTTTTCATGCTTTCCAGCCTTTCACAAAGTTTATTATCTCATTTTGATAGCATTCATTTTCAGGGTTGCAAGAAAGTACCTCAATATTTGGTTTCTCATCTAATACAGTATCGAGTGAGCCTAGTAGATAATAGAGTGCACTTGCATGATTGTATTCTTTAATATCAATTTGTGAAAGTAAATCATCTAGCTGAAATAACGTCGCGTTTTTAACCTCAGGTATATAGTCTATGAGCAATATATCACTCTGGGTTTGAAAATGGGGTAAAAGGTTCATCCCACCAATTCCACCTTCAATCCATACTTTTCCATCAAAGCTTTTTTCTTCTTGCATAACTTTATCGTATATCCATAGAGATGCGCCATCTGGACTTAAGTAACGATTTCCTATACAAATAATTTTTTTCATTACAAACCTATCTTGAACCTATATTTACGTTTTTTATTTTTTACATCAAAAGTATGTACAGTACAAACTAAACAAGGGTCAAACGAACGTATTACATGTCCCATTTCCATTGGGTTTTCAATGTCTTTACAGCGTAATCCAATAAGAGATTTTTCCCATGCGCCTTGATTATTTTTAGAATCTTTAGGTGAACCATTCCATGCTGTTGGTGTTACAATTTGGTAGTTCTTAATTTTTCCTCTTTCTATATTTACCCAATGCCCTAATGAACCACGAGCTGCTTCAACAAGACCTACACCTTGGGCTGAAAAATCTTGATTACATTGAATATAACTCGTATCTGAAAAGTTTTCAATTGCTTCTTTAATGTGTTTTCTAGCATAGGCTAAGTGCACAGCTGGACGTAGGATTCTTGCGAGTTCTCTTACATAAGCACAATCGCCATATTTTTTATTTAAATCAACTATGAGTTTATTCACGTTTATGAGTGCTTGTGCTAATGGACCTGTTTGCATTACATTTGCATCGTATCTTGGAGCTTTGGCCCATGAATATCCATCTTTTGACTTCATATCTGGCTGTGTTACCCCATCTTCAGGATTCTGAATAATGTCTACCTGCTTGTACCAACCATGAGATATATCTTCAGTTACTTTTTGAATATTTAAACTTTCTTGTTTTCCATCAATGATTACACCAGCTTGTATAAAACGTTCTGTAGGCTTGAGTGGATTATTTATAGTTCCATAGCTTAGAAAGTTTTGCGATGTACGTCCAATTTCAAATAGATTTGTTTGCTCTGCATAGTTTGTGAATCGTGCAATATCAGTATTTGGATTTTCTTTCATATGTTCGAAAAATTTATCTGTTCTTGTGATGTTTTTCATAAAACTGTCTATATCACAAGCTAGTACATTTTCTTCATACCAAGATATAAAGTTTTCTATATGGTTTTGTGCTAAAGCCAATTCAAGTATAGTTGGAGTAGTTGATATTCCCCCTGGTACTATATGAGAAGTATGCGGCCATTGACCGCCTATAATAGCAACAACTTTTAAAATTTCAGCGGTACTTTTAAGTGCCTTTTTAACAGAACTTCCTTTAAAGGCTTCATAATGTTCTTTAGCTTCAGTATAAAAGTCACTCTTTTCATAATAGCTATGGGCAAAGTCTCCCATATACATTAAAAAAAACTGTCTCACATCACTTTGTATAGTTTCACTTAAGAGTGACAAGTTACGAAGCCTTACAGCTTGCGCGGGAGGGATAATACCTTGTGCTGCTTCTAATGCATCTACAGCTGCACTAAGGTGTGTTACAGAGCAAATACCGCAGATTCTAGGTGTTATTACTAAAGCATCTAAAGCATCTCTTCCTTGTAATATGTTTTCAAATCCTCTATACATTGTTCCAATACTTTTGGCATCTATAATCACACCATCTTCTATGGTTACTCGAATATCAAGATCGCCTTCTACTCGATTTAACGGCACGTCTAATGTAATAGTCTTTGACATTTATTCTTCTTCTTTTTTTGTTTTCAATCTATCTGGAGCTGCTGCTGCGGCCATGTCTTTATAAGCTAGATAATATGCTCTGTCAACTCCTTCAGGAAGGAACATAGGTGTTCCTGCGATAGTTTGTGTTTCAAAGAATGGATTGGGATGCGGAAAATGGACATCAGTACAACCAAAACAAGGAACACCCGCACGTGTTTTTGAATTTACATCATTCCAAAGGTAGGTATTACAAGATGCATGGGTTGTTGGTCCTTTACATCCAAGGTGAAAAAACATACAGCCTTCTTCACCAAATACATTATCTTCAACTCTATACTCATGATGTTCATTTCGTGTACAACCTTGATGTACAGTTTTTGCATAGTATGCTGTAGGTGTTGCATTTTTGTCTAAGTCTATGGGAAGATCTCGACTAATCATATTTAAAACAAACTCTAATGCTTTTGGGTGAATTGGGCATCCAGGGAGGTTAATAACTTTAGCACCAGATTTTGCGGTAAAATCATCACCTAAGTATCCACCTTTTTTATCATGGTGCTGTTGTAATCCAATACCGCCCATTTCATCACCTTCGTGAGACCCAAAACCTCCAAAACTAGCACAAGTTCCAACTGCTACGACATAGTGTGCTATTTTAGAAAGCTCATTTATTAAGTCTTTTTTAGGCTTTCCTCTAAAGGTGTCAAACATTCCTGTTTCATCTGGTCCCATAACAACATTACCCTCAACACATAAAATATCTAGTTTCTGGTTTCCTGATAAAAGATCTTGAATCATGTTGTCATGTTCCACTGCACTAATAGTAGATAAAGAGGGATGCCATAAAACATCGATATCTAAACTAGCTAATTGTGAAAATAAATCAGGGGATTCCATGTTGAGAATAGACATGCTATCTCCACTGCATCCACCTGCCTGTAGCCAATAAAGTGTTTTTGATTTTTTTGTATTAGTACTCATAGATATATAATATTAACTTATTTGTTAAAGCTAAATTAAATTATCAAAAAAATGTGTTAAAGATAAAAATGACTACATAATAGAACTATAAGTAACACTTAGATGTGCGTCTAACTCTCAATATAAGAGCTAGTGAATACTTATTATCTATAAGGTTCATAAAAAAAAATCAATTGGCCTATATTATTGCCTTTTTTATTTTAAAACTGAAAGTGACTCACTTGATTTTATAGAGGATAACACCGAGGACACTAATAATTTACTTTATCTCGTCCACTATTTTTAGCTCTATATAAGGCTTTATCTGATTCATCAAGTAGCATTGTAAAATTCTTATGCTCCACTAATTCTGCAAGACCAATGCTCACTGTAAACTTCACAATATTACCTACATTATCTATATAGGATAAGTTACGTATTTCTTTTAGAATCTTTTCTGAAAAGACAATAGCACCTTCACGATTTGTATTTTGTAAACATATAACAAACTCCTCTCCTCCAATACGTCCAAATATATTACTGTCTCTTATCAAACTAGTAATTGTATTACAAAAGAGTTTCAAAATCTCATCCCCTACGTGGTGCCCATAGTTATCATTTACTAATTTAAAATGATCAATATCAAGAGAGAGAACTTGTAATTGTGAATGATTACGTTTAGCAATGCTAAAAAACTGCTTTGCCAATACTATAAAGTGACCACGACTATAGATACCAGTTAAAGCATCTTTATGCGCTAACTCTTTTAATTTTTCATTAGCTTTAGAGAGAGAGTGTGTTCTTTCATTGACTTTTTTATCAAGATCTCTATTTATTTTTTTAATATGTATATATTGTAAAAATCCTACAGTAAGAACTAAAAGCAATGCATAAATCCAAAAAGCATACTTTTTAAAAATATCAAAAACACTAAACTCTAGATTATCATAAGGTGCTAATTTAAGCTTCTTTAAGACCCTATGTACTGACGAATAATCAAGAGGAACAGTCCAACCCCCAATATTCGCTTTTATCGCTTCTTTGGAGTCTTTTTGCATTTTCACTAATGCTATCATTACCTCTGAGGCAATAGTATCTTCTACATGTTGAAGTTTTGACAATGGCCATTCTGGATATAATTTTGTTGATAGAATATGTGGAAAATTTCTATTTTTTTGTGGATTTAATATTCTTAGTTTCTTTAAATCAAGATGCTTTTCTCCAAGCATATTTTCAAGTGTATCACTCCTAACCGTACCAACGTCTGCTTTTCCATTCAAGACAGCATAAACGACATCATCGTGTGTATTATAAAATGTCAGCTCTATATCATCTCTATCTAAGCCATTGTCATGCAAGAGTTCATATGCCATAACCCATCCACCAAAAGAGTTTTCATTTACGGCTGCGAATGTACTCCCTTTTATCGCATTAATACTATCGATATGAGAATCTCTTTTTGTAAATATTACACCACCAAAATAATTGTGAACATGATGCTCTATTTCTACGCCCCTACTCTTTAAAGTGACAATTCTAGATATACCATACTTGTTTTCAAGCTGTACATAATTCATTGTATTTGCCAGTAAAAAATCGACTTCTTCACGCTTAAGTGATTTTTGCAGATTATTAAAATGAATTGGAACAATACTAATATGATAATTTTCTAATACTCCGTTTAAGTAAGTTGCTAAAGGTTCCCACCTTTTAAGTGTTTTGTCATTTCCTCTATTAGCTAAAACACCTATTTTCAATTGTGTCTTATTAAATCCTAATGGATCAATAAAAGTTGCAAAATCGAGTGGAACTTTTAAAAAACCTGCCAATTTATAAATATCAGCAATTTTCTTCATTTGATTTGTACTTATGAATCCAATCTTTTTATTTTTACCTAATGCTAGCTGTTTAAGAACTTGGCCTTCATACACTAAACTATCTAAAGATTTATTTTGTGAATTATATTTGTTAAAAATAATCTGAGCAGTTTCTTCAATATTTTCAAATGCCCATTCCCATCCTTTAATCGAAGCTTCATAGAATCTTTTTGTACGCTCAGGATATGTTTGCAATTGCTTATCAGAAGTAAAAATAATATCTTCATAAAAATCAAAACCATAATCTTTTGGGCTAAAAATTCTATATGGAATTTTTGCTTTATCAAGGGTATATGGTTCATTTGAAAGATAACAGGCCATAACATCCGTTTTACCTTGTATAAGATCATCTAAATTAGAGCTATGAGGCTGAATTTCTATATCTTCAATGAATAAGCTTTCAGAAAGTAACATTGAAGTGATAGTCACACTACTTGCTTCACCACTTGTAATCATTACACGTTTGTTTTTGAGATCTTTAAGGGTTTTAATCTCTTTGTTTGTACTTATTAAAACCGAGGGAGAATGCTGAAAAACTGCACCTAATGCTATAACAGAATGGCCATTAGAACGATCAATAAGTAAAGATGATCTGCCCACTCCATATTCTGATTTTTGTGTGATAACGTCATCAACAACATTTATATTAAAGTCAAACTCTTTAATTGTAACATCTAGTCCTGCTTCAGTATAAAGTCCGCGTTCTTTTGCAATGTAAAAACCGGCAAACTGAAACTGATGTAACCATTGTAATTGTATTGAGACTTTCTCATTAGCACCACAAAGGGAGAGGAAAATAGACAATAATAAAATACTTTTTATTAATAAGTTCATATATTATAGTAGCATAAATTAATTTAAAGACATTAATATGACACTTCCATACTGGAATGTCCCCTATAAACTAGACAATTACTAACCCAGTAAAAACCTATATTTTTGAAGACTCTAAATTATATCTTTTTCAAACTCATTTTGAAGAAGCTTTCAGCAACTGCATTATCATAACAATTACTTCTTCTATTCGAACGTACCACTGGAATAATGCCCAAAGTTTAACAGGAAATAAATATGGGGCGTATATAAAATTAAAAAAATAAATACTAATAAAACTTATGGCCCCTGGAGAGCTACTTTCAAATCAGGAATGCATGGTGCAAAAAATGTTTATTGGATTGTATATCCAAACATTACATTGCCTGCAGGTAAATATTTAGTTTTAGATTCTGATCCAGCAACTTGGTCACATAATGCAGGTACAAAAGGAATTGGTTTTACACAAATCTTTAGTACAACCAATAAGACTAATCTGCCCAACAAATCGAGTAATACAAATGTACCCCAGAAAACTAAAGTTAGTATTTCGCAAAATAAACACCTGGGTTGTTATACAGACAAAACTGGAGTAAACAGAGATTTGAAGGGATATACTTTTAAAACAGGAAATATGACAAATCAACTATGTCAGAAAACTTGTGCTGATAAAGGTTTTCAATATGCTGCAACACAATATGGTTCACATTGTTTTTGTGGGAATAGCTATGAAAAATATAGTACATCAAATAATCGTAATATGGGATGTAGTGGAAATAAAAATGAAACATGTGGCGGTGGTTGGGCAAATAGTGTTTATAAAATATGAGAATAAGTACAGATTAAAACAAAGAAGTTAAATACTTTAAATATATAAAGTAAGGTTGTAGTCTTTTTGTTTCAAGTAAAACTTATAAGCTAATATTTCAATCTAAACAAAGGTTTATTTACACTCTCTGATTTGCTAACTTACTGTCCACTTTAGTATCTATAAAATTCCTTTAATGGAAAATGGGACAGTTATAAATTAGATTATGAATTTATTTTAGCTTTAATTTCGTTATTTGCTTCGTCTAGTTCTTTAAAACCATGCATAGCCTCTGGAATTGCTTTTACGATATGAATTAAGCTAAAAAGCAATATGCCATGATGTAGCCCTAAACCTTCTTCAAGACTCTTCCATGTTTCAAAAGCAGAAGTAAAAAGTAAAATAAGTCCGCTTATAAGGTTTAAATATGGATTTTCAGTAATTCTTTTTAACATTGAGTATTTCCTGTAAAGTTAATTTAGTTAATTATATTATATGTACGGTAAACTTGGTTCATATAAATATCTATTTGAATTAGCTGAGTACAAAATAGTAATATTTAGGTATGTCTGATTCAAAGTTAGGTAGAATTA
The DNA here is from genome assembly GCF_047622445.1 of Sulfurimonas sp. GTDB lineage: Bacteria > Campylobacterota > Campylobacteria > Campylobacterales > Sulfurimonadaceae > Sulfurimonas. The sequence continues at coordinate 286 of NZ_JBLHOE010000041.1, read as the reverse complement.
TTGTTCTTAGGAATTTCTGTTAATGTTCTCAAAGTGATTATAGGGAATGATGTTGACGGTGTAGTAAAGTCTCTGTAACGCCCTATATTATGGCTCGTCTTATATGCTTATTTAGTACCGAATATCATTATTTGATCTTGACTTGTGTTCTAAAACTACAGAGACTGTGAAAGAACTCCCAAAGCCAGTAATAATAACAGATTTGCTAAAATAGAAATATTATATATCTACGAAAAAGGCTGAAGAATGCCAAATTACAAAGAGGGCTTAAACCGTCAACAACAAC
>NZ_JBLHOE010000040.1:0-29012 GCF_047622445.1 Sulfurimonas sp. | reverse complement strand
TCACAAACACCAGCAAAAGAGGATTTATCAGGAACTATATCTGCGAATAAGACATTAACAGCAGATAAAGTATGGAGAATTAATGGTTTAGTTACTGTAACAAATGGAGCTACATTAACAATAGAGCCCGGAACTACAATTATTGGTAAATCTGGAACAGGTGCTAACTCTTCATATATGGTAATCGATAAAGATTCTAAAATTATGGCAGAGGGTACTGCTGATAAGCATATTGTTTTCACTTCTGAAACTGCTTATGATGGTGGAACTGCAGAGGTTGGTCAATGGGGTTCTTTAGTACTTATTGGTAATGCTGCTAATGCTCAAGTTGAACCTTATGAAGTTAATCCTTCATTTGTTGCTGGAACTTCTAATATGGCTGATAACTCAGGTGTACTTAAATATGTAGATATATTAAACTCAGGTATTACAATCGAAGAGAACAAAGAGCTAAATGGTCTTTCAATGGTTGGTGTTGGTTCAGGTACTACAATTGATCACGTAAATGTTAATAAGTCAGATGATGACTGTATTGAGATTTGGGGTGGTACTGTAAACTTAAGTAATATATCTGTTTCAGAATGTACAGATGATCATTTTGATGTTGATGATGGTTATGCAGGTACTGTGTCTAATTTGAGTATTACACAAACTACAGGTAATGCTGGTATAGAGATGTCAGGTAATACTGCGGCTACTTTTGATGGTCTATATATTGATGTAATGGCATCAGCAAAAGAGGGTGCAATCTACTTCAAAAAAGACGGTATTGGTGGTCACTTTAACAATGCTTTAGTAAACTATAACACTACTACTAACGGTTATGGTGCTATCCACTCTAAAGGTGCATTTGATGTAACTAATACTTCTTTTACAGGGGTAACGCTTACTGGTTCAAATACTGATAGATTCTCAGGTGACTCTGCTTCAGGTTTAGAATCTGAGTTTAATAAATAATCAAAATATCTTTTACAAGTAGCTAAGGCTACTTGTAAAATTATATGTAAGCAACAATAGTATTTCTTCTGTAACCTTTTTGTTACTTTAATGTAACTTTTTTAAAACCTCTCCTTGATAATATTCCAGTTATATATTTTATTTTCACGGAGAAAAAATGATTTTAAATCATCAAAAGATTACCTATCCATTACTGATAACAGCAATCATATCATCATCACTTTTAGCAACACCAGAGAAAGGGCTTGCAAATTCTATTATACAACTGAGGGGGGATGTGGAAACACTCTACACAGACATCAAAGAAAATAAGCAACGTTATAACTCACAAATGAAATCTTTGTCAATGCAAATCACTGATTCAGAAGCACAAATAAATAGAAAAACCACATCTATAAAACTTGCGCAAAAAGAGTTGGAAAATGTAAAAGTTAAAATTCAAGAAACATCATCAGGTAATACAGAAATTAAACCTCTTGTCCTTAATGCTCTGGAGATACTTGAAAAAAGTATAAAAGAAGGGATACCGTTTATGGTACAACAGAGAGTTTCTGATTTACATAAAATAAAGAATGATTTAAATCAAAATTTAATTACAAATGAAAAAGCACTTTCGCTTACTTGGGCAAGCTATGATGACACAATCCGCGTGACAAAAGAGATAGGTTTATTTAAACAACAGATAGATTTTAATGGAAAAAATGTTTTAGCACAAATTGCTAAGCTTGGTTCTGTTGCTTTGTTTTTTTCAACACCAACAAATGAAGTTGGATATGTTGTAAAAGAGAATGCTCAATATAAATACAAACATATAACAAATCCAGAAGATATTGAAAAAATAGTAACTCTGTTTGATGCACTACAAAAACAGATTCGAACAGGTTATTTTGAATTACCAAATGCTTTAGTTTTACAAGGGAGTAAATAATGAAATTCTTCAGTTTAATATTTATATTACTATTGACAAGTTTAGGAGCTGATGAGTTATCTCAGGCTTACGAAAAAGAGTATACATTTTTAAAAGCACAAAAAAGTGAGCTACAAAAAAGATTAAAGAAAGAAAAATCTTTCCAAAACAAAGAGATAAAAAAAGCAAAACAAAAAGTACAAAATTTGCAAAATAAACTTGTTACGCTATCTGAATCAGATAAAAATATCCAAAAGCAAATAGAAAAATCATCACAAGTCTTAGAAGATAAAAGTTCTAATAAAGAGATATCTTCAAGTGTGATTATTCAAGCATCTTCATTATTAGGTGAATATGGCATTAGGGTAGATGACACTAAGGACGCTGATACTGTAACTGTAATGCATAAAGCATTTATAGACACTTTAGTTTTGTATAAAAAATTATCTTCATCACATATACAGAGTGGTAAATTCTATCTTGTGGATGGGACAACTGCAAAAGGTCAAATTATAAAAGTTGGAAACGTGATGGCATATGGAATCTCTAACGATGTTTCAGGTGCACTTGCTCCAGCAGGTAATGGTGAATATAAAGTTTGGAATAAGGATACAACAACTGATGCAAAAGCATTTGAGAGTAAGAAATTAACTAAAGATATAAAAATATTTGTCTATGAAAATCTTGATAAAGATATTGAGTATGCAAAAGAAAAAACATTCCAAGATACTCTTGATGGTGGTGGTACTATTGGTTACATCATTTTAGGTCTCGGTGCTTTAGGTTTCTTACTTATTATTTTAAGAGTAATTCTACTTATTAAATCTGGGTCTAATGTTAAAACAATCACTGGTATTGTTATCAATAAAGTTGAATCTGGTAAAGCAAGTGAAGCCTTAGAGTCAATTAAAGGTTTTAAAGGTTCTACTGCTCGTGTTATCAAAGCTACATTGAGAAATATAAATAATGATAGAGACCATATTGAAGATATCGTAACTGAGAATATTTTAAATGAAAGCTCAAATATAGATAGATTTGGTAATTTTGTATTAGTACTTGCAGCTGTAGCACCTTTACTGGGGTTACTTGGAACTGTGACAGGTATGATTGCTACTTTTGACATTATAACTACACATGGTACTGGAGATCCTAAGCTTTTATCTGGCGGTATCTCTGAAGCATTAGTAACGACTATGCTTGGTCTTATTGTAGCCATTCCATTACTTCTTTTAGGAAACTTATTGAGTGGATGGGCACAGAGTATTAAAGACTCTATGGAACAATCTGCCTTACATATCGTAAACCTGTTTGAGACAAATAAAGCGTAATGATAGAGTCATTAATGATTTACTGGGGGCAGTTCACATATTTTATGAATTCCGGTGGAGTGATTATGTGGGTCTTGTTTTTTTTGAATCTACTTCTTTGGTATGGACTAGGATATAGATATTTAACACTCAAACGTGGGACTCGTGGAAATGTACGACGTTTAATAGAAAAACACGAAAAACTAAAAGATAAAAAAATATATGTAGGCTTACTCGATTATGCTGTACAAGATGCAATTATTGCAGCAAAAATCGCAAAAAAAATACAACAAAAGCCAAGAGAGTTTATTTATGATGCACTCTTTCCTTACATCATCGTAATCTCAAAGTATTCTGTTTTAGTAAAAACAATCGTAATGCTTGCACCTTTAGTTGGATTGCTTGGAACTGTAATAGGGATGATCGAAACTTTTGATGCCCTCCAATCAAGTTCTATGTTTGCACAAGGGGACAGTATCGCAGGTGGTATTTCAAAAGCACTCTTCACCACTGAATTAGGTTTAGTTGTAGCTGTGCCAGGCTTAATTATTGGAAAAATATTAGATAAAAAAGAAGAACAGTTTAGTTTAGAGTTTGAGCAAATAGTAGACATTATAAGTACAAAGGATGAAAAATGAGATTTAGACAAAAAAGTCAAAATGTAGAAACAGTAGACGTATCACCACTTATAGATATGGTTTTCATTTTATTGATATTTTTTATGGTTACAACCACTTTTGTAAAAGATATGAATTTAGAGATAAATCGTCCATCAGCAGCTTCTGCTTCTTTGGCATCTACAAAAGTACTACGTGTCTATATAGATAGTTCCGCTGAAGTTTATATAGATAATCAACCTGTGAAACTTTGGGCTATTCAAAGTAAGCTTAGAGACCTTCTTCGAACATCCACAGAAAAATCTGTTCTCGTTATTACAGATTCTGATATAGCAGTAAATGTATTGATTGATGTGGTTGATGAAGTACGTATGAGTGGTGCTAAAGATGTAGCTGTATCTACCACTAAAGAGATGGGATAACGTTCAAATGATCCAAAAAAAATATAGCACAAAAGGAAGATGGCTTATAGCAACTATAAGTATGCTACTTGGTGGATTACTTATGGTTGTCCTTGTCATTTCATTCAACAAAAGTGTCAAAGAAAAAGAGCCTGTTGTAAAAAAAGAGATGAGAGCTATGAAAGCTGTAAAGTCACAAAAAAAAGCAACAAAACCAAAGCCAAAACCAAAACCAAAACCTAGAAAATCGCAACCAAAAGCCCCTTTGCCAAATATGAATTCAGCACTTGGCGGTGTAGCTATGGATATACCAGAGTTTGCATCTCAAAACATTGCAGGTAATGCGACTGAACTTTTAAGAGATATCGCAGAAGATGCAATTATGAATGAAAATACAGTTGATGTTAAACCAAAGGTATTATCACGTTCACCTTTAGAATATCCAGAGGAAGCTTTAAAGAATGCGACTAAAGGTTATGTAGTTATCAACATGCTAATAGCAAAAGATGGAACCGTAGAGATTGCAAAAGTTTTGGAGTCTAAACCATCTGGTGTTTTTGATAATGCAGCACTCAATGCTGTTCGCTCATGGAGATTTACTCCAGCTCAATACAAAGCAAAGCCTGTGAAAATGTGGGCCAAACAAAAAATTAGATTTAAGTAGGAATATAAGATGTTAAAAAAAATAGTATTGATGTTATCACTGTTCCTTTTATTAGATTTTTCTCTTTTTGCCAAAGAATCAAAAAATGAAATTAAAGTAAATCACTTAAGTTTATCAAGTTTAATGATTTATGATGCGAGATATGACAAAGCGCAAGAGGAACTTGATTTAGTAGATAAAAAATCTGATATGTTTGATGCATCTAATTATTATTCTGTAGCAGGTGTTTTATATTCAAAAATGGGTAAAACTAAAGAATCTATAAAAGCATATGAAAAAGCAATAGAAGCTACAAAAGTGAAAATATTTATAGCACCAAAAGTATTAGAAAAAGAGAAATACTTGTTTTCTATCGCAAGTACACACAAGAAAAAAGAGACTCCTAAATTTGATGCACACAAAAAAAGAACTCAAAAGATAGAGCAACTGTATATGTATCTTACACAAGAGTTCTATAAACTCAAAGATTATAAAAATACTGTAGCTTCATTGGAAAATGCTGGAGCTACAGGTCAAAGTAGAGAAGGCTTATATACTTTAAGAGCTGAGTGTTATTATAAACAGAAGATGTATACTGAGGCAATTCAAGCTTTAAATAAGGGGATGAAGAAGTTTCCAAAAGATACAAAATTATTAAAACAGAAATTTTATTATTTTGCAGACTTAAGACTCTATCAAGCAGCAATTGAAACATCAAAAGAGTATATGCAAAGAGTTGGTGTGAGTGCAAAAGAATATATTACATTAGCGCAGATGCTTATCGGTGCAAATGAGATAAATAGTGCAATAAGACTTTTAGAAGAATCAAAACTTAAGTTTCCCCGAGATCCGAAAATAAGTTTACTTTTAGGGCATATGTATCTAAAAAAAGATATGAAATATACTACTGCTCAACTTTTTGAAGAGAGCTCATACTATGATAAGAAGTATTTAAAAGAAGCTGTTGAGATGAACAGACAAGCTGGAAATAATCTCCATGCCCTTTATTTAAATGCTCAAAATATTGATAAAGTTGAAAAATTAAAACAAAAGATAGCCATCTATTTAAATGCTCAAGAGTATAGAAAAGTTATAGGTCTTCAAAAAGCTCTTAAAAGATATAAAATGCTCGATGATGATAATCTAAGATATGCACTTGCCTATTCATACTATATGTCAGGTGATTATAAAAATTCAGAAGTACAACTTAAATATATTTCTGATAATGAATTATTTAGTAAAGCTACAGTCATCCGAAAAAATATAGAAAAATGTACAAATAATCCCATGGAGTGTTTATAAAATGAAACAAATATTGAAAATAATCTCGATTCTTCTTTTACTTAATACCATTGTTTTGTCTGATGAAACAGGTTCTGCATCAATCTTTGCTTTTTTTAATGGAGTAGTACTAGAGAATAATGAAGTAATAATTGATGGGAGTTATAAGCAGTACACAGATGATGATGGTAGTGTAGAACTTATACTTGAAGTTGGAAAACATCAAATAGAGTTTTTTGCTAAAGATGAAAATGGAGCAAATTTAGGTTATGTAAAAAAAACGATAGATGTTAAAGATTCACGTGACACTCAAGTTATTATAAGCTTTGATGAAGAGGGTTCAGTACCACATGTTGAGATAGACACACCAATAGGAGTGTCAGATACAAAAAATAAAGATACAAATTATGTTGGGACTCTTCATGGTAAAGTTTTAACATCTGATACAAAGAAAGCTATTATAAACGCAAGAGTGTTTGTAAAAGGAACATCCATAGATGCCAAAACGGATGATAAAGGTAACTTTAGTATCAGTATACCGGCTGAGAAAAATGTAAGTATATCTATTGTTCATTCAGAATATAGTGCGGCTACAATTGATAATATATTTGTAAAACGAGATACAACTCTTAAGAGAAAGATTGAACTAACACCTGCGAGTATGGAACTCGAAGAGTTTATAGTTTTAGCTCCCAAAGTAAAAGGAAGTATCGCGAGTCTGATGGCTGAAGAAAAAGAGAGTCAAGCTATTACAAATATTATTGGTGCCTCTGAAATATCTAAAAAAGGCGATTCAGATGCTGCTGGTGCATTAAAACGTGTGACAGGAGTAACTCTTATTGGTAGTAATGTATATGTAAGAGGTCTTGGTGGACGTTACTCAAATGTTGAGATGAACTCACTTCCCCTTCCATCTCCAGATCCACAAAGAAGAACAGTTCCCTTAGATATATTTCCATCTGCAGTTATTGGTTCTATGCAGGTACAAAAAAGTGCAACTGCAGATATACCAGCTAGCTTTGGTGGTGGGTATGTCAACATTAGAACAAAAGATAAATCAAAAGAAAACTACTTAAAAATATCAACAGAAGTTAAATCAAATAGTAGTACAGGCAAAGAAGTCGATAGCTACCAAGGAAGTGATACAGATTGGCGAGGACAAGATGATGGATATCGAGCTATCCCATCTGCAATCTTGAACGACTCTAAAATAGTAGTTGGAGAAAGAGTTCCCAGTTTTGATTCTGCTGATAATCAAGATTACACTACAGCAATTGTAAACAGAGCCTTATCAACCACAAAAGAGAAACTTCCTTATGGTGGTAAGATATCAGTTGAAGGTGCATATAATATGGAATTAGCTGATAAACATGAAGTTTCATTTTTTGCTAATTATACATATGGACAAGACCATAGATCTGTTGATCAGAAGTACTATAAGTATGCTTATAATCAAGGAACTGATAGTCTCTATAAAACTCCTGAACAGTATGGAGATATTACTGCAACGCGTAATAAGTATACAAATGCAGGCATGTTTAACGCAAGTTATAGTTATGCAAATGTCTTTAATATAAAATATACAAAACTATATAGTCAAATCTCTGAAAAAGTGACTAAAGTTGCAGATGGTATTGCCAATTCTGATGATGACTGGAAAATAAGATATGACTTAAATTGGGAAGAGCGTACATTAGATACGAATCAAATTAATGGTAATGTTAAATATGAAATTGCGAATTATGAAAATAATTTCTTATTTGGTTATGAACTTGGTAATGCAAGTTTAAATCAACCAAATAATTATAAGTATGCATACTTGCGAGATATTAGGTTTGATGGAGTTGTAAATGGTGATCCTTATTTAGACAGGTTTTCCCCAAATGTATTTTTAAACCTTACATCAGACGATGAAATGAGTGCATATTATTTAAAAAACAAAACAAATGTTGAGTTATTTAGTAAATCTGATTACATTGAAATTGGTACAAGTTCTAGTTCAAAAACTCGAGAGTCAAGATACAATAAATATCAGCTAAATCAAAGTTCTTCATCCGGTAAATTGACAGACGATATAGACACAATATATGATGATCATATTAGAGATAATTTTGACGATACATTTAGACTCGATATTTCATTTCAACCAGCATATTGGTATGATGCGAATGTCGAAGAAAACAGTTATTATATGAATGTATTTTTTAAGCCAGCTAAAAAATTAGAACTTTTAATTGGAGCAAGAAGAACTGATTTCCAACAAACAGTTTTTCAGTATACAAATAATAATAATGTATTTAGTCCTATTGAAAAGCTTCCAGAAACTCTAGAGTTTAATGATTTGTTACCTAGTTTTGCACTTAAATATAAGTTTAACAGTAAGAATCAAATTAACTTTTCATTTTCTCAAACATATGTTACTCCAGATTTAAGGGAATTTACTAGTGCCGAATATTTCCACCCATATGAAGTTGCTACAGTAAAAGGTAACCCGAATTTAAAAACAACCGAGATTACAAATTATGATTTAAAATACAGTCATTATTTTTCAGATACAGAAAATATAAATTTTGGTTTGTTTTATAAAAACTTAGATAAACCAATTGAAGATGTACAGTTACCTTCCTCATCATTACCTAGGTATAGCTATGACAATACAGACAATGCTGTTTTATATGGATTTGAAATTGATGGAAGAAAAAGTTTTAGTGTTATAGATAGTAGATTAAAAAACTTTTATTTTTCTGGAAATTTTTCATATACAAAATCTGATGTTACTTTAAGTGAGGAACAAGAAGCTCTTTACACAACAAATCATAGACAGCTACAAGGTTTGTCTCCTATTGTAATTAATGCCTCGTTGTCTTATGAAAAACAAGGAAGAAACTTGGCACTATCATATAACAAGATGGGAGAACGTCTTCGTAAGGTTGGGATGATTGATGTTAATGATGAATATCCTGACTATTATGAAGTTCCCCCACAGATAGTAGATTTTGTATGGATAGAAAATTTTGATAGTGGGATTAGTTTAAAGCTAAAGTTGAAAAATTTACTTGATGAAGAAACGATATGGTACCAAGGTAGTAAAGATAATATCACGAATAGTTTCAAGCTTGGAAAACAGTATAGCTTTTCTGTCTCGTATAAGTATTGATGTTATAGTTTTGTAATTGAATGGTAATCGGTATGTATTATAATCTTTAATATATATAAAGGCCTCGAATGAATAATAAAATTATAATTGTTGAAGATGAAGAAGATTTACTTGATTTGCTTGAGTACAATCTTTCTAAAGAAGGACTAGACGTTATCGGTTTTTTAGATACCAAATTAGTAACTCATATACTAGAAGAGGAAAGAATTGATCTCATAATTATGGATAGAAATCTTCCTGGTATTGAAGGGACAGAATATATTCAAAGTATTAGAGACAATGGTATTCAAACACCAGTGATTTACCTTACAGCTAAAGATAAAGATTCTGAAATTGAAGAGGGATTCTTAAGCGGAGGTGATGACTATATGACGAAGCCTTTTAATATGAAAGAATTAATCTTTCGCGTAAAATCAATTCTTAAAAGAACAGTGAAAAATATCAGTGAGGGTACCATCCGGCATAAGGAATTACTTTTGGATTTAGACTCTAGAACACTGTTTATAAATGAGAACATTATTAAAGTGACAAAGTTAGAGTTTGACTTACTTTATGAGTTGATTTTAAATAAAAACATTATCTTAGACAGAGATTATCTATTACAAAATGTATGGAAAAACTCAGATCAAAACCAATACAAGACAGTTAATGTTGCTATGACTAGATTAAAAGAAAAAATTGATCCAGATAAAACAAAGAACTATATAAAATCTATTCGTGGTATTGGTTATCAATTTATTTAATAAGAACTGAGGAAAATTATGAAAGAACAGATACTAGTTGTAGATGATGATAATGATATTTTGGAACTTCTTGAATATAACTTGAACGCTGTTGGCTATGAGGTTATTGGATTTTTAAGTACAAAACATGTTAGACAAGTTCTTGTACAAGAGGAGGTTGACCTTATTATAATGGATAGAAATCTCCCTGATATTGAGGGAAGTTATTATGTAGAAATGCTACGTAGTAAAGGCATAGAGACACCGGTTATTCTACTTTCAGCAAAAGACACTACCGAAGATGTGAAAGACGGACTTTTAAAAGGAGCTGATGATTACGTAACTAAACCTTTTGATATAGATGAATTAATTTTACGTGTAAAAAGTATTTTAAAACGTACTAAAAAAGACTTTAAAGAACTTAAGCATGACATTGTACATAAAGATATGCAAATTGATTTAAACATGCATCAAGTTTCTATAGATGGGAGAATCATTAGACTGACTAACTTAGAAACATCACTCTTAAAAATCTTTGTCTCAAATAAAGGCAGAGTATTAGACCGAGAGTTTTTACTAAAGCATGTATGGAAAGACACAGAAAACATTCATACGAAAACAGTGAATGTAGCTATTAAAAGATTAAAAGAAAAGATAGATCCTTTAAAAAACAAAGACTACATTAAAACTATTAGGGGTGTTGGGTATTTACTTTCTTAAGTGTAAAAAGATAAGGTAAATTTAGTTTTAAACCTCTATATACAAATCTAACTCTTCAATAATATCTGGTGTTGCAAGATTATTATTTTCTCTATTAATTATACTAATCCCTATCCTTGATACTTTTATTATGTAATTTACCTTTTGTATTTCAGATTCTAAAAGTATAAAAAAACTTGATGTAGATTTGCTTGTACTTTTGTGAGCTAATGTAGTTATAATGTAGTTATAATGTATATAAATTATTTATGATAAGGCAAAGTTTACAAAATCTCTATAATAGCTCTAATAAGAGTTTTTATTTAAATTTATACCTTTTAGCATTAAATTTTTATTTAAATGCCTTTATTGATGCTAATTTTGAAGATAAAAGTTAATATTATCATTTTAAAAAAAGATACTTTTAGTGTATTTGCTGATATTAATGAAAAATATTGTGAAATTGAAGAAATAATGAAGTTCTCTAGGAGTATAATTATTATAAGAAGAGGATGGATTATCGCCTCACTTTAAGGGTTCAAGATTCTTTCTTCTTTAAATAAAGGATATATTTGGAAATTTCAACAGTGAAGAAGATGGAAAAAGTGGCGTTAAAAGGTAGTGGGTTTGATTTTATGAGACTCGGGATGGCATTGTTTTTTATGGTAGCAGTGTTAAGTTATAGTTTTATGAGTACGGGTGAAATACCTAACAATATGTTCTTGGCGATTGCAGCACTATTTGGTGCGTATATGGCTATGAATATTGGTGCGAATGACGTAGCAAACAATGTAGGGCCAGCTGTTGGTTCCAAAGCTCTTACAATGACTGGAGCTATTATTATTGCTGCCATCTTTGAAGGTGGTGGTGCTTTAATAGCCGGTGGTGAAGTTGTTAAAACAATCAAAAAAGGTATTATTGATATTTCTGCATTTGGTGGGAATACAGATTCTTTTATATGGGCAATGATGGCGGCGCTCTTATCTGCTGCTGTTTGGCTTAACATTGCTACTATGGCAAAAGCACCAGTTTCTACGACACACTCGATTGTTGGTGGTGTTATGGGTGCTGGTATTGCCGCAGCAGGATTTAGTATAGTTGCTTGGGGAACAATGGGTAAAATTGCTGCTTCATGGATTATTTCACCGCTTCTTGGTGGAGTTATTGCTGCAATATTCCTTTTCTCGATTAAAAAGACCATGGTCTTTCAAGAAGATAAAATATCAGCCGCCACAAAGTGGGTACCTGTTTTTGTAGCTATTATGTCATGGGCATTTGTGACATATTTAACTTTGAAGGGTTTAAAAAAGATTTGGCCATCTATAGTAGAGGTACTTACATTTTTACCAGCTGAGAACAAGCCATCTTTTATGGTAGCCGCCATTTTTGGGCTTATAGTTGCCGGAATTGTATATATGATAGTTAAATCGTCAGTTTCTAAAAAAGCAGATAAAATAGAGAACACAAGAGAAGGTATTAATACTTTATTTACAGTGCCTTTAATTTTTGCAGCTGCACTTTTAAGTTTTGCGCATGGTGCAAACGATGTTGCAAATGCTATTGGACCCTTAGCTGCGATTAATGATGCCGTTATGACTGGAGGAATTTCATCTAAAGCTGGAATTCCATTATGGGTTATGGCAGTTGGAGCCTTAGGTATTGCTCTTGGTTTAGCTCTTTATGGGCCAAAACTCATCCGTACTGTTGGTTCTGAAATTACAGAACTCGATCAGATGAGAGCTTTTAGTGTTGCAATGGCGGCATCTATTACGGTTATTATAGCCTCACAGCTTGGACTTCCTGTATCTTCAACACATATTGCTGTTGGTGGTATCTTTGGAGTTGGTTTTTTAAGAGAGTATTTAGAACAAAATGATAAAAAAGATGATATAGCGATAGAAAAAGAGATTATAGATGATGAGAAGAAAACTTTAAAAGCCTTTATTGCAGAGCGTAAAACTTTGGAATCTAAAAGCACTAAAGAAGAAGCTGATTACGAGAGAATTGTTGAACTGTATAAGATGGCAAATGAAGAAGAAACAAAGATTAAAAACTCTAAAAAAGATCTAAAAACTGCTCAAAAATGTGAATATGTTAAAAGAGATGCAGTGAAGAAAATTCTAGCAGCATGGGTTATAACAGTTCCGGCAGCTGCATTACTCTCAGCTCTTGTGTACTACATGATTAGAGGTATAGTACTCTAATGCTGAGAAGAATTTTTTTACCGACTATACTTATAGTATTAGGGTATGGCTTTTGGATGAGTCCAGATTTTAAAGAGATAGCTGCGGGTGTGGCTATCTTTTTATTTGGAATGTTATCACTAGAGGAAGGATTTAAAAAATTCTCTGGAGGTCTTTTAGAAAGAATTTTACAAAAGTCTACAGACAAACTTTATAAAAGTATAGGCTTTGGTATTGTTGCAACAACAGTTATGCAGTCAAGTTCTTTAGTGTCTGTTTTAACTATCTCATTTTTAGGTGCTGGTTTAATTGGATTAGCTCAGGGTATCGGTATAGTTTTTGGTGCAAATATTGGTACAACTACAGGTGCTTGGTTAGTCGCAGGATTTGGACTGAAGGTTAATATAGCTGCATATGCTATGCCAATGCTTGTTTTTGGGATTATCTTTATCTTTCAAAAATCGAAATCACTTAAAGGTATTGGTTATATTTTAGCTGGTCTTGGATTTTTATTTTTAGGTATCCATTATATGAAAGATGGGTTTGAAGCTTTTAAGTCAACTATAGATTTAGCTGCATTTGGTGGAGTAGGACTAAAGTATCTCTTTATATTTACAGGTGTAGGTGTTTTTGCTACAGTTGTTATGCAATCATCTCATGCAACACTTGTATTAATTATTACAGCTTTATCAGTAGGTCAAATTTCTTATGAAAATGCTCTAGCACTTGCCATTGGTGCAAATGTTGGTACTACCATAACTGCTATTATAGGAGCTATGAGTTCTAACATTGTAGGGAAGCAATTAGCTGGTGCACATCTTATTTTTAATGTTGTTACTGGCTTAATAGCCATTATATTTATGCATCAGATTATGTGGAGTGTTGATGAAATAAGTGCTTTTGTAGGTATAGCGCAAGATGATTACACTTTAAAGCTTGCAGTATTTCATACTATCTTTAATGTTATAGGTGTTCTTGTAATGATTCCGTTTATTAATAAACTTGTTGTGTTCTTGGAAAAAACACTCAAGTCCAAAGAGATAAAAGAGATTGAAAGTTATGACACAGCACAGTTCTTAAATGAATCTGTTTTAGAAATACCTACTACTGCGATGTCTGCGATTTTAAGAGAGACAAAACATTTATACCTCAATGCTTTTGAAATCATAACACATGGTTTGAATCTTAAAAGAGGAAATATTATGTCAGAGATGCCACTTGAAGCAGTTGTAAAAGATAGCTTTTCTAGTAGCGCGATTGATATAAATCATTTTTATGATCATCGTATTAAAGGTATTTATGGCGAAATTATAGATTTTGCAACCTTGGCACAATCAGAAATGTTACCTGAAGATATTTCAAGATTATATGCACTAAAACTTGCTTCGAGAGATATCGTAGAAGCAGTGAAAGATACTAAACATCTACAAAAAAACCTATTGAAATACAATAATAATCTCAATCGACATATTCAAGAACAATATGACGGGATTAAGATTGGTTTAGCAGAATTACTTAGAAGTATTGATAGAATTTCAATGATGGATGATGAAGCGGAAATTATTGTACTTTTATCAAAAGCTAAAGTACATATGCAAAGGTACGATATATTAGCAAATGGAACGCTGGATAATTTAATACGGAAGAATTTAATTACGAATGAGATGGCTACATCATTGATGAACGATAGTTCTTATGCCTACGAAATCAGTAAACATTTGATTGCAATGGCAGAAATAATATTTATAGACTCGTTAGGAGATATAAAGAATGTCGGTGAAGATATGATAATTAGTGATGAAGATGTCAATACAATTTTAGCAAAAGGATAGAATATGGGAATTAAAAAGTTTATAGCAATGGTTAGTGAAACTTTGGATTTGGATGGGATGAAAAAGGCAAGTAAAAAAAAGTCGATTAAAAATCTTCTGAAAAAATTACATGCTAAAAGAAAGGCTATACGTAAAGAATTGAAAGCAGTTGACAATAAGAAACGAAATAAAGAGTTGCTAGAAGAAAAAGATATTATTACCTTTCAAATTAAAAAAGGTAATAAAATACTTAAAAAGGAAAAAAATGGAAAATAAAATACAAGACATATTTGAAGTAGATGGAAAACACATCTCATTAGAAGATTTAATACATGGATATAAAAAATCTAAAGCAGTAAGAAAAACAAAAAATAAAGCGGAATTCAAACGTGATAATGAACAAAAACTAAAGCCGTATCAAGCAGAGCTTATAAAACTACAAAAATATCTTGAAGATACGAACAAGAAGATGATTATTCTTTTTGAGGGCCGTGATGCAGCTGGAAAAGGTGGAACAATACGAAGAGTAACGAGATATATGGATGAAAAGCATTACCGTGTAGTAGCTCTTGGTAAGCCAACAGAAGAGCAAAAAACGCAATGGTTTTATCAAAAATATATCAATCACTTTCCTCGTGGTGGTGAAATAGTTCTTTTTGATAGAAGTTGGTATAACAGAGCTATGGTTGAATCTGTGTTTAACTTTTGTACTCCAAGAGAGTATCAAGACTTTATGAATGGTGTGAAAGGTTTTGAGAATGATCTTGTACGTCAAGGGATCATAATTGTGAAACTTTACTACAGTGTTACAAAGGATGAACAAGCAAGAAGATTTGAGCGACGTAAAAATGACCCTCTAAGACAATGGAAACTCAGTGAGATAGATTTACAAGCGCAAGAGAAATGGGATGACTTTACTAGTACAAAGTACAACATGATAAAGCAAACACATTCTCACAATGCTCCATGGACGATTGTACGCTCTAAAGATAAGCAAAAAGCGAGAATGGAATCACTCAAGGTAATCTTAAATGCTGTTGATTATGATGGAAGGGAAGAGCATTTAAACTATGCTTTGGACCCTGAGATTGTAATATCTGGAGCGAGAGAGATAGAGATAATGGATGCACAAATAACAAGTACTGGTAAATTTATTGGTTAATAAAGGAAAAAGAATGAGCGAAAATAAAAATAAAAATAAGAATGAAACAAAAGTAAAAAACAAAAGTGAAAAAGTTCAGGTTTGGGTAAAAAAAGAGACTTTAGCATATGAAAAAGAGTTAGCAACATTACAAGTTGAGCTTTTAAAATTTCAAAATCATGTAAAAGATAAAGGGCTCAAAATTCTTATGATTTTTGAAGGTCGTGATGCAGCAGGTAAGGGTGGTACGATTAAAAGAATCACTGAGCATCTTAATCCTCGTGGTGCTAGAGTTGTTGCTCTTGAAAAGCCTAGTGATATAGAATCATCACAATGGTACTTTCAAAGATATGTACAACATCTTCCAAGTGCAGGTGAAATTGTAATTTTTGATAGAAGTTGGTATAACAGATCTATGGTAGAACCTGTAATGGGCTTTTGTACAGAACGTCAACACCATAAATTCTTAAAAGATGCACCTGAATTTGAAGCGATGATAGTAGATGAAGAGATAAAAATATTTAAATTTTACTTTTCTGTATCTAAGGATGAGCAAGAAAGAAGATTTAAAGCAAGAGAAACAGATCCTCTAAAACAGTATAAACTCTCACCAGTAGATAAAGAATCTCAAAGATTATGGGATGAATATACTCTTGCAAAGTTTATGATGCTAAGCGCTACACATACAGAACATGCGCCTTGGACTATTGTGAAAAGTGACAACAAGAAAAAAGCACGTATTAATTGTATAAAACATATTTTAAATTTTGTTGAGTATCCAAACAAAGTATCTAAAAAAGAGACTCAAGTAGATAAAGAAATCATAGTTTATGGCCGCGATGAAGCTATTTCAATGGAGAAGAAGCTCAAGTTCTCTATGAAAAACTAATACTCTTCTATAATCTTGGTTACTTCTTGTAACCAAGTGTAATCATTATGTAATCAAGCTATCTTACAATTTCACTATCAAACAAAACAAGGAAACTCATATGAATAAAATTATATTATCAGCAATAGCTGCTATAACATTAGGTTCAGTCACTGCATCAGCTGGTTCAACTACATTTTATCAAGATAGAAACGGTCAAGTTTTTACTACAGCGGCTGAAGGTCGTACAGCTATTAACTCGCAAGAAGCACGCGAGGTTATTAACTCAGCAAAAGCACCAAAGAAAAAAACTGAAGCTAGTTTCTTTGATAGAATCCATGCAAAAGGTGATCTTAGATTAAGACACGAAATAATAGAAAAGCATGAGGGTACTGATAATAAAAATAGAGAAAGATTTAGATTTAGATATGGTGTAAATATTGATGTTACTGATAATATTTTACTAGAAACTGCTATCTCAAGTGGTAAATATAACCCGACATCTGGAAATGTATCATTTAGAGATGATGAAAAAATACAAGACTATTTTATGGAAACACTTAAAATTGATATAGCTGACATTAAATATTCATTTGATAACTCATGGATTAGAGTTGGTAAGGCTAAACACCATATCTATAGACCAATAGGAACACAGCTTGTATGGGATAATGATATTCGTTTAGAAGGTGTTAATTACGGTTTTAAAGATAACAATACTATGATTAGATTAGGTGTAAATCGCTTACACAGAGAAAAAGGTCACAAGGGTGCAAATGCTGATAACATCAATATTTTTATAGCTCAGTATGTGCATACTCAAAAACTTGAGAATGCTAAACTAAACTTAGGTGCTGCATATTACCTTTATGATGGTGTTAAAGGTTCATCAACTCCATATGATAGTGGTAGAAAAGGTAATACTCTTGATGCTAATGGTCTTTATGCCGAGGATTTTGGGATTCTAGAAGCTTTTGCTGAGATGAAATTCAAAGATGTTTTAGGTAAGCCATTTAAAGTAGCAGCTATTTTAGCGGTTAATACACTAGCAAATAATGATAATATTGGATATGACCTTAGTGCACAATATGGTGTGACGAAAAAAGTAGGTGACATCAAATTTGCTGCAACTTATAGAGATGTTGAGAAAGATGCAACATTTGGAGCAAATAATGACTCTGATTTTAGTGGTGGTGGAACAGATAGTACAGGTTACTATGTTAAAACAAAATATAAATTTGCTAAAAATGTAGATATCGCTGGATGGTGGAACTGGAGTAAATTAGGTGATACTAATAGAGAATATAATCGTACACAGCTAGACGTTATTCTTAAATTCTAGAACAAATTTTTATACTAAATAATGTTAATTTGAGACATTAACATTATTCAAAATTTATTTTCATTTTTTCCTTTGTTTACTATGAAGCCTTTGGGCTTCAATAGTTTAAACACTACTAAATAAAGGTTTATTTACTAATCTAATAGTGTTTTATCTAGTGTCCAAGAATATCTAATGCTTTCTTTATTAACTCTATATAGTTTCTCTAAAAAATACTCTCTATCAACTTCTTTAGCACCTAAGCTTTTTAAATGATCTGTTGGTACTTGGCAGTCAATAAAATCATATCCCCATTTTTTTAAATGTTTTACCATTACTGCATATGCAGATTTTGATGCATCGCTTTCATTAGCAAACATTGATTCGCCACAGAATACTTTTCCTATTGTTAAGCCATATAACCCTCCAACAAGTACACCATCTTTATACGTTTCTACAGAGTGCGCTATTCCCATAGAATGAAGTACTTCATAGGCTTCAATTAAGTCCTTTTGTATCCAAGTTCCATCTTGTCCTTTGCGTTGCTTAGAAGCACAATTCTGCATTACTTCTTTAAAATTAGCGTTGAATTTATATGTAAATTTTTTGATGCTTTTTTTTAATGATTTACTTAATTTGAAATCATCAAGTTCCATGATAAGTCTAGGATTTGGTGACCACCAAAGAATGGGATCTCTGTGAGAGTACCAAGGAAAGATTCCTAACTGGTATGCTTTAATTAATCGATAAGGATTTAAATCTCCTCCCCAAGCTACGATACCATCTTTATTGGCTGTGTTTGGATGAGGAAAGTTTATTTCCTTTTTATTTACTTCTAGGATCAAGGCTGGTAAATGTTAGAATCAATTCTTTGTCAAAATCTACTTTAACTTCTCCACCATTTTTTAATTTTCCAAAAAGAATTTCATCACTTAATTTATTGGTAATGTTATCTTGAATAAATCTCTTAAGTGGTCGTGCACCCATTTCAACTGAATAACCTTCATCAGTTAAGTGGTTTATTGCTTTTTTAGTTGCTACTACTATTATCTTTTTCTTTTCCAATTCTTTATTTAGCTCAGCTATAAATTTTCCTGCAATAGCTTTGACTACTTCAATTTCTAATGATTTAAAGGTAATAATAGAATCAAGTCTATTTCTAAATTCTGGAGAGAAAAATGATTTTAATTCTTCATTTTTAGATAATGATTCATCTTTATTAAATCCCATAACACTTCTTGCAGTTGCTCCTACATTTGAAGTCATAATGAGAATTACATTTTGAAAGTTTGCTTTATAACCATTATTATCAGTTAGTGTAGCATTATCCATAATTTGTAAAAGTATATTGATTAAATCTGGATGTGCTTTTTCTATCTCATCTAATAGTAAGACAGTATAAGGATGCTTTTTAATAGTCTCAGTGAGTAGTCCGCCTTGCTCATAACCAACATATCCTGGAGGTGCACCTACAAGTCTACTGATTGTATGTTTTTCCATATATTCACTCATGTCAAATCTTTCAAAATTGATTCCAAGTGTGTCACTAAGTGCTACTGCTAATTCTGTTTTTCCTACACCTGTTGGTCCTGAAAATAAAAATGAGGCGATAGGTTTATTTACTGGTGTTAATCCAGCTCTTGATATTTTTATTGCTTGAGAAACTTGTGCAACTGCTTCGTCTTGACCTATTACTCTTGCTTTTAAATCATCATCGAGAGTTGCTAAAGAAAGTGTTTCATCTTTATTAATTCTTTTACTATGTATACCAACAATACTCGATATTGTTTTTTCAATATCAGTAGCTGTAATCTTTGTTTTTCTTGTTTTTTTGAGATGAAATGATGCAGCTGTTTCATCTATAATATCTATAGCTTTATCAGGTAAAAATCTATCTGTAATATATCTTGCAGATAAATCAATAGCTGTTTTAAGGGATTCATTCGTATATTTTACACTATGATGATCTTCGTATTTACTTTTTAGACCTTTAAGAATTTGGTAACTTACTTTCTTAGATGGTTCACTGATATCTACTTTTGAAAATCTTCTACTGAGTGCTTTGTCTTTTTCAAAACCATTTCTATACTCTGCATAGGTTGTAGCTCCCATACATTTTAGTTCACCACTTGCAAGGGCTGGTTTAAGTTGATTTGCTGCATCCATAGTTCCACTTGTTGCTCCAGCACCTATAAGAGTGTGGATTTCATCGATAAATAGAATTGCATCAGGATGTTTTTTTAACTCATCCATTAAACCTTTAAGGCGTTTTTCAAAGTCACCTCTATATTTTGTTCCTGCGATAAGAGCACTTAAATCAAGGGCAAATAATTCTGCATTTTGAATAATTTGAGGTACATTTTTTGCATTAATACTTAATGCTAGACCTTCCGCTATTGCCGTTTTTCCAACTCCTGCTTCACCAACAAGGATCGGATTGTTCTTTTTTCTTCTACATAGAATTTGGATTACTCTTTGGATTTCCTTTTCTCTACCAATGACAGGATCAATTTTCCCCTCTCGTGCTTTTTCAAGGAGGTCTATTGTATATTTTTTAAGATAGCTTTCCTTTTTTTCAGCATCTTCTTCTTCCTCGGCTGTTTCTGCATGATGTGCATGTGAAATAACTTCGAGTACATCAAGTCTTGAAATTTGGTATTCGTCTAAGAGCATATGAGAAAATGTTTGCTCTTCATTATAAAGTGCTGCGAGTAAATCACCAATCGTTGCATAGTTCTTCTGTGCACTTTGGATATGTTTTATCATGTTGTCTATTAGCCGAGACAGGGCTACACTCTCATGAGGGTCGGCATTTACATTTTCAGGAAGTGCATCAATGTTCTCTTCTATATAGTTTGATAATGCTTCTTTCATATGTTCTACATTTCCACCACATATAGTGATAATCTCTTCACCTTCTTTTGAAGAAAGCAAGTGATAAAATACATGTTCAATTGTTAAGTATTCATGACGTTTTTGTTTTGCAAAAAGAATAGATTTTTGAAAAATTTCATTTAAATTAGGACTAATCATTATTCTTCTTCCATTGTAGCTTTAAGAGGAAAGCCATTATTTTTTGATTTTTTTGCAACTTGCATCACTTTAGTTTCTGCAATTTCATGTGAATATATACCACAGAGACCTTTTTCTTTTTTATGTACTTCAATCATAATACTTTCTGCTTCTTGACTCGTCTTATGAAATATACTCATTAAAATTTCAACTACAAACTCCATAGAGGTGTAATCATCATTAAGTATAAAAACCATATATTTAGTTGGATGTTTTAAAGATGTAACTTCAAGAAGTTCATGTTCTATATTTGTTGCCATTGTGTTCTACCTTGCTGCTTCTAAAAAGTCATTTATTATATCTTGTGGATTTTCTAAGCCAATTGATATACGAATCAGTCCATCGGTTATACCAAGAAATTTCTTAGTTTCATCATCGAAATCTCTATAGATTGTAGATGCCATGTGTAAAGCTAAGGTTCTACTGTCTCCAATATTTGCAGTGAGTGTTGCAAGTTTTGTAGCATTTAAAAACTTAAAAGCTTTTTCTTTTGTTCCCATCTCTATAGTAAAAAGTGTTCCACAGCCGTTTTTGAAATCTGTTTTGTATCTCTCATGATGAGGATGCAATGATAAACATGGATGGTTAACATTGAGACCTTTTTTATTTAGCTCTGTTGCTATAATTTCTACACTTGAAATGATTCTATCCATTCGTAAGGGGAGTGTTTCAAGTCCTAACATTGTTTGGTAAGAAGCATTTGCATTCGCACTCATGCCAAAATCTCTCATTGCTCTTTTTTTAGCATTGGGAAGAAGTGCCATTTTTCCAGCACCCTTGATAAATTTATGAATATCTGCATAACGAGCAGTTTTAAACTTATCTTCGCCATCAACATTGATTGCACGAAAAACTGCACAACCACCAAGGGCTGAAGAATTTCCTGAAATAATTTTTGTAGTTGAGTAGACCACAATGTCTGCACCAAGTGTGAGTGGTAAAATACTCATTGGAGTAATTGTATTATCTACGATTAAAACGATTCCTGCATCATTCGCAATCTTTGCTATTGCCGAGATATCTGGAAGTCTCATATTTGGATTTCCAACACTTTCTAAAAAGATGATTTTTGTATTTTTAGTGATTGCATTTTGAATATTCTCTAACTCATCAACATCAAAAAATTGTGTACTCACTCCAAAACGAGATAATGTTTCATCAAAGAGTGCGTAAGTACCACCAAAAAGTCCACCGATAGATATGATTTCATCTCCAGATGATACTATTGACATAGTAGCGAGTGTTGTCGCCGCCATTCCAGAACTTGTAGCAACTGCAGCAATTCCACCATCCATTTTAGCCATGATAGATTCAAGACGTGCTGTTGTTGGGTTTCCCATGCGAGAATAAAGTGGCTTTTTTACACTTCCATCAAATATACCTTCACCAGTTTCGGGTGTACCATATGCAAATGACGCAGAATTAGTGAGAACCGGGCTTACAGCCCCTTCTTTATTTCCAACGCCTTGGACAAACTCAGTACAGTATTCTTCAAAATTGTTCATATCTATTTTAGACCTTTGTTATATATAGATATATTATAGCGAAGTTGCTATTATTATAAGATATAATTTTTTATAGTAAATAATAAAGCTAAGTTAAGACATTAATATGACTTGATTTCTTCCCTCTTGTTTTGCTTTATATAGCATCATATCTGCTTGGTCGATGTTGTCTTGTAGAGATTCTTCACCACTGATCGTAACACCTACTGATATTGTAAATTGTATCTCTTTGCCATTATCTGAGAGTACATAACTTTTTTGTACTTCTTTTCTTAGTCTTTCAAAGATATCTTCAGCGCTAAATCTATTGACATTTTTTAGTACAACACAAAACTCTTCAGCACTAAATCTCGCTACCATATCCCGATAATTAGTTGTCGATATTAAAACTTCTGAGAGGTGGATGATAATATTATCTCCCGTTTCATGCCCATAGGTATCATTTATCATTTTAAAATTATCTATATTTATCATTGCAAGGGCATATGTTTCAGGGCTTAGTGCGATTTCATCTCTATAGTCATTCATATGAGCAAAGAAGTATGCACGGTTGTAAAGACCTGTTAGGTAATCACGGTTTATATGGTTTGTTACAAGGTTTAAATTCTCGCGAGCTTCAACAGTATTGTTAATTCTACAAGAAAACTCTTCTTTTGAAAATGGTTTACTAATATAATCGTTTGCACCATGTTTTAAAAACATTGCGTTTATTTCGCTGTCTTCACTTGAAGAAAGTGCAATGATACTTAGCTCATTCTTTGTATAGGATTTTCGTACCTCACGAGTAAGATCAAGGCCATTCATAACAGGCATATTGTAATCAGTTAGTACTAAAGAAATGTCCGAATGTGTTTCTAACATACCAATGGCTTCTTCACCATGTGCCACAGTAATTACATTAAAAAATAGATTTTGTAGTAAAGTTTTCATGTGTTTACGTGTGACCATTGAATCATCTACCACGAGAACTTTATGTTGTTTATTTTTATATAATCTATCGATAGTTTGGATAATATAGTTAATATCATCCATCCCACCCTTAATGACATAATCAATAATCTCTTTTTGTAGAATTTTTTTTCTAAATTCTTTGTCTACATTAGCACTTAGCACAATTACATGTTGCTTTTTTGAGAGTACATAATCTATTACTTCACCATGAGGAGCATCAGGAAGATTTACATCAAGGAGAGTAATAAAATAAGTATATGCTTTTAAAAATAGTTTGGCTTCTTGTAATGTGTAAGCAATATCAACTTCAAACTTGAGCGTTTCTGTAATCTTTCTTGCTATAAGTTTGGCGAGAGTTTTATTATCTTCAACGATTAAAATTTTTTCCATACTAAATACAAGGCTCCTATCGTTTTTTTTATTCTACTATAATTTATCTATATTTATAGGTATTAAGGTTACTATCATTTTATGAACTACTTAAGTGTTACGATAGATAAATTAAAATTATGCAAGAACGTATTTTTAACTGGTGGCGCAGGAGTTGGGAAAACTACAATCACACGTGAAGTTATCCAGACTTTTGAAGATGACTCAAAAAAAGTTGCTAAACTTGCATCAACTGGAATGGCTGCAACCCTCATTGGGGGACAGACCTTACATAGTTTTTTTGATCTTGGGATTGCCTCAAGTATAGAAGAGTTAGAGAAAAATGCAAAATATGAAACAAAGAAAAAAGTGAAAAAGCTCATTCATTCTATAGACTTAGTTGTGATTGATGAGATCTCTATGGTAAGTGCATCACTTTTTGAGATGATTACATTACGACTGCAACAAAGTGATTTTAAAGGTTCCCTTTTAGTTGTTGGGGATTTTTTACAACTTCCTCCTGTTGTAAGAGGAAACGGTGAAGTTATGTTTGCTTTTGAATCAGAGGCATGGAAAGAATGCAATTTTGAGACGATTGAACTCACACATATATATAGAACTGACGATAAAAAGTTTATAGAGTTACTTCACCATATACGATACGGATTTATTGATGAGGAGATACATCATCATTTAAATGAGTATATTAAACCTTTAGCCGATAACCTAAGTGAATTTACTTTTCTTTTTGGAAAAAATAATTCTGCTACCTTTCATAATAAAGAGCAGCTAAAACATATTGATGAAGAAGTTTTTGTTAAAGAAGCACAGATTATTAAACATCAAAAAACTATCCAAGATAGAGAGATCCAAAGATACATGCTTGATGCTAGGATAGAAAAAGAGTTGGAGCTAAAGATAGGTGCGCCAATTTTATTTACGAGAAACTCTTGGAATTATTTCAATGGCGAGCGGGGTATTGTAGTCAACAAAGATGCAACATATGTTTTTATACAAAAAGCAGATGGCATCATTGTTAAGCTAGAATCCACAGCAATGAGTAAAAGCATGTGGAAAGAAAAAACTGTTGATGGAAATAAAGTGATGGTTGAAGAAAATATTTTTAGTATTTATCAGTACCCAATTAAACTTGCTTTTGCAATTACAATCCATAAATCCCAAGGGATGAGTATAGAAGATTTAATTATTGATACAAATGAGATTTTTGCACCTTCGCAATTTTATGTAGCACTTTCACGAAGTTCAAACCCTTCAAGATTAAATTTAATTGCACCAAGATGCCAATGGTATGATTTAGCTTTTGTGAATCAAAAAGCAGTTGAATTTGTAAGGGGTCATAATGCTTGATATTTTAAAAAAAGTTCTTTTATTTGAGAATTTATCTGATGATACTTTAAAAAGTATACAAAAAGATTGTGTAATTGTGAGTTTAAAAAAAGATAATATTGTTTTTTATGAAGGTGATGAATCAAGGTATTTATACCTTGTTCTAGAAGGAAAAATAAAACTCTATAAAACATTAGCAAATGACAATGAGCTAGTTTTAAAATACTTTAAAGAGGATGAGATGATTGCTGAAGTTGCGGTTTTTGATGGCTTTGATTATCCAGCAACAGCAGAGGCCAATAGTGATGTGAAATTATTAAAAATAGATTGTCATAACCTAAAAGAGCTCTTTTTAAATAATCCAGATATTTTGATGCAAATAAATACATCTTTAATAAAAAAGATTAAAAACTTAGAGTCTGTCCTCTCTAGATATTTAATCCTTGATGCAAAATCAAGGGTTGTCGAGTATATTTTAGAAAACTCCGATGAATTTTTTACTCTCAAACAACATGAAATTGCTAGCTTTTTAAATATAAGTCCTGAGACTTTATCTCGTATGATTAAACCTTTTAAAGCTGATGGGATAATTGATATGAAAAATAAAAAAATTAATACTAAGCGTTTGGCTTTATATAAAAGTTGATATGAATCAATGGTTTAAATTCAGAGATGTTGCCAGTTAGAAGTTAGCAAAAAGCTAGTAAAGTATAAACCCATAACTTTCAGATACAATTCGCAAAAAATAATGGATGTGAATTGTTAAGTAAAATAGATAAAGGCGTATTATATATGCTTCTCGGTGCTTTAATCTCAGCACTTAATGGAGCAATGGCAAAAATCCTTACTGAAGACCTGACAGCTATGGAGTTGGTTTTTTTTCGTAACCTCATAGGTGTTATAATTATTTTATATGCACTCAGACATACTCCACCAAAACTTACTGGCGGGAAATTTCATCTTCTCATTACTCGTGGAGTACTTGGATTTACTGCGATGATTTTGTTTTTTTACACCATCACGACTATTCCACTCGGTGAAGCTATCACTCTTAACAAGACTTCACCACTCTTTGGAACTGTACTAGCTTTTTATCTTTTAAAAGAACATCTTAACAAGACTACAATGTTAGCTCTTCTCATAGGGTTCTTGGGAATAATCCTCATTACAAAACCGATGGGAATGATGATATCGTATGAGCACTTCTTAGGAATCTTAGGTGGATTTTTTGCGGCAGCTGCATACACAACAATCAAAAAGATAAAAGATATTTATGACGCAAGAGTTATTGTTCTTTCATTTGTTGGAATAGGAACACTTTTACCAGCTATGTTTTTTCTACTCGCACCTTATGTAGATGCTCCAAGTTCACTTAGCTTTCTTTTTCAAGAATTCAGAATGCCAAGCACGGTATCTCTATGGCTACTGATAGGTTTTATGGCTTTAATCTCTACACTCTCTCAATGGCTACTTACAAAAGCATACAGTGCTACAAAGATAAGTATCATTGGTGTTATCTCGTACACAAACATTCCATTTGCCATTGGTTTTGGTTGGATGCTTGGAGACAAGTTTCCAGATGCTTTAACTTTTACTGGGATAGGTTTGATTGTTTTGGGTGGAATTTTAGTTGGGAATAGAAGTAGAAAAAAGTAAGTTTAATTGAGGTGGATTATATAAAACCACCTCAATGTGTTAAGCTTCTTCACCTAAAGTAGGCTTAGAACCTTTTATCTTAGAAATAAATCTTCCTGCAAAAGAATCAACGTCGAGTACTAATTCTGCAACTATAAATAAAACTGCAACAACTCCTAGTATTCCAAAGAGTAATCCTACATTTTCAATCATGATATATCCTTTAAGATAGGTTAAATTATAATGTAACATAATTTATTGTTATACAATATAAGCCATATTGGAATAAGATTATTTATAAGGACAAGATAAGAAAGGAGTAAATTATGTATTCTGAATTACCGATAACATGGATATATGTGAGTATATTTGTGATTATATTTTTAGTACTGGCTATCCGTATTTTACGGGAGTACCAACGTGGTGTAGTTTTTACCCTTGGACGTTTTACAGGTGTTAAAGGTCCTGGGTTTATTATATTGATCCCCTTTATTCAACAAATGGTAAGGGTTGATTTACGTACTATAGTTCTTGATGTACCCACTCAAGATGTGATTTCACATGATAATGTTTCCGTTCACGTAAATGCTGTTGTATATTTTCGTGTCATTAATCCGGAAAAGGCGATTATTCAAGTGGAGGATTTTCTTACTGCAACAAGTCAGTTAGCTCAGACGACTCTTCGTTCTGTTCTTGGTGGACACGAACTCGATGAGATGTTAGCTGAACGCGAAAGGTTAAACAAGGACATTCAAGAGATTTTAGATAAACAGACTGATGAATGGGGTATTAAAATCTCAAACGTGGAGATTAAACATATAGACTTAGATGAGAGTATGGTTAGAGCAATTGCTAAACAAGCAGAAGCAGAACGGGAACGTCGTGCAAAAGTTATTAACGCAAAGGGAGAGCTTGAAGCAAGTGAGAACATACTAGCTGCTGCTCAGAAGTTAAGCGGAAATGATTTAGCAATTCAGTTGAGGTATCTTCAAACAATGAGTGATATATCAAGCGATAAAACAAATACTATCATTTTTCCATTTTCTACTGAGTTAAATAATATTTTTAAAGGAGTCAAATAATTTATAAATACTTGAGGTCGATTTTATATTTTATAATATACTTTGGATATACATTGTGAGGAGCTTATTATGACAGCAACAATTTCAAAGTGGGGAAACTCCCAAGGGCTTAGATTTCCAAAAGATATTATGAAAGACCTACATCTTGCTGTAGGGGATAAGGTGAATATCTTTATAAAAGATAATAAAGCCATAATAGAACCTATACAAAAAGAAAAAATTAAATACGATATAAATGAATTAGTATCTAAAATTCCAAAAGACTACAGTGCTAAAGAAGAGTTTACATCATCAGTTGGATTAGAGGAATGGTAAAAGAATACATTCCTAAAAAAGGTGATCTCGTAATACTCAGTAAAGAACCTGCTCTAATAGTCTCAAATGAAGTTTTCAACCAACATGTAGGTTTAGCCATAGCTTGCCCAATCACAAACACAGACAGAAACTTCCCATTTCATGTGAAAGTAGATAGTAAACAATTTACAGGATTTATTATGACTGAGCAGATAAAATCTATAGACTACAAAGTTAGAAAAGTTAAGTTTGTTGAGAAAGTTAGTGATGAGGTTTTAGATATAGTTGAGAGTGTTGTGTTTTGAAAATACTACACTTTAGCGATACCCACTTAGGGTACAACGACTTAGACATTTTAAACTCTGAAAACATTAACCAAAGAGAAGCTGATTTTTACGATGCTTTTTCTCAGGTTGTAGAGCAGATTAAAATTATAAAACCTGACTACATCATACATACGGGAGATTTGTTTCACCGTTCTTCACCATCTAACCGTGCCATTACTTTCGCACTAGAGCAGTTTAAAATCATAGATGAATTAGACATTCCTTTTGTTATCATCGCTGGGAATCATTCTACTCCTAGAACAAACCTTTCTTCACCGATACTCAAGATATTTGAGAGTTTTAAAAATGTTCACACTTCTTACAGCCAAGAGTATAAAAAGATAGAGTTTGAAGACATTGTTTTTCATACACTTCCACATATGAACGATGACTCAAAAGCCTTAGAGCAGATAGAA
>NZ_JBLHOE010000039.1:0-29359 GCF_047622445.1 Sulfurimonas sp. | reverse complement strand
GTTCAAGTGGTAGGATTTTAACAGATGTTGGAGATACATTTTTGTATATAATATCAAGTGCTTCTTCTACTTTTATTGCCATGTTGACCTCTTAAAGAATTATTATTGTAAAATTCCACTATGAATCAAATGTATGATATGAGTATTGTAACACATTACTATAGTGTAATAGGGATTTTAGTAGTTATCTTGATTAATACAGTTATGTTACGACGTGCTGTAAATATTAAAGATTATCAGCGTCAAATGAGTCTTTTTACTCCGATTGGCTCTATGGCAATTGGAGGGATACTCTTTACTGGTATTGTGATGATGGCAGCAAAGCATTTGGACTTTAGCGTTGAAAATATAATAATGATAGTGTTTTCGCTTGTTATAATTTACTTGGAAGTAAAACGTGCCAAAGGTTTAAAGTACTTAAACCCAAATGTAAAAAACGCACTAGATAATTTCAAAAAATATGCATCTTATTTACTCTTCGGTGAAGTTGTCCTTACTCTAAGTATTTCACTTTGGATGTTATTTTGACATATATTTTACTTGAAGAGACACCAACGGAACTGTTGTTTTTAAAAGGTGAACTCTTTAAGTATTTGGTAAAAGTGCGACGACATGGAGTAGGAGATAAACTTTATTTTCGTACAAAAGAAAATATGGAAGAATTGTATCTTTATCAAGTAAAAACAATTGAAAATAGAAGTCTAGAGTTAGAGAAAATTTCTTGTGAAGTAAAAGTGGTAGCATCAAAAGTACTTTTACATATAGGTTGGTGTGTTATTGATATGAAGTCTATTGAAAAAGTTTTGCCATCTTTAAGTGAGATAGGTGTAAACAAAATTTCATTTATATCGTGTGATCGAAGTCAGAAAAACTTTAAACATGATATGAAGCGTTTGAAAAGAATTTTAGAAGCTTCTATGCAGCAATGTGGACGTAGTACATATATAGAGTTTGATGTATATAAAAATATAGAAGATTTTATAAAAGAGTTTCCACAAACAAAAGTTTTTGATTTTGCAAAAAAAACGATAGATCAGTATAGAGATATTGAAACTGTTTTAGTTGGATGTGAGGGTGGGTTTTCACCCAGCGAAAAAGAATTTTTACAAAGTCAAGATGTATTTAGATTAGACACCCCGATGGTTCTTCGTTCAGAGAGTGCTGTAATGGCTGTAGCAAGTAAAATTTTACTTTAATATTTATTTGGATATAATCCCAATTCACAAAATCTGCCCCCATACGGATTTAAAAATATATAGCCCTTCGTATAAGTGAACAAAGAGATTTTAAGTTGCATCAAGCAGTTTATGTCTCCAAGTTCGAGCACCGATTGGCAAAAGGCAAAAAAATGAAAAAAGATTTACACCCAGAATTTGTAACTTGTGCTGTAACATGTGCATGTGGAAATAGCTTTGAAAATAAAGCTCCTCAAGATACACTTAAAATTGATATCTGTTCAGAATGTCACCCTTTCTTCACAGGTAGTGAAAGAATGGTAGATACAGCTGGTCGTATCGAGAAATTTAACGCACGTTACGCTAAAAAATAGTCAAGACTTTTTCTTGCTACAACTTGTTCCTACTCCGATAGGTAACATAGGCGATATGTCACTTAGAGCTATGATAGCTTTAGGTGAAGCCGATATTTTACTTTGCGAAGATACTCGCGTTACAAAAAAACTCATCCACATTTTAAAAGAACGTTACAATACAACTTTTAAAGAGAATCAAAAATTTATTTCCCTCCATTCACACAATGAAAAATCTTTTACTGAAAAACTAGAGCCATCTTTTTTTGAGCAAAATATTGTTTATGCAAGTGATGCTGGTATGCCAGGAGTGAGTGATCCTGGACAGGTTTTAGTTCGTTATTGCATTGACAATGGAGTTGAGTATGATGTTCTTCCCGGTGCAAATGCACTTTTAACAGCATTTGTAGCGAGTGGATTTGTCCAAACTCAGATGCTCTTTTTCGGATTTTTAGATCATAAAGGAACTTCAAGAAGTGAAGGTTTACAAGAAGCCCTTCATAATGGATATACAACGGTACTGTATGAATCTCCACATCGGCTTGATAAACTACTTTTAGAAATTGAGAAAGAAGAACCAGATCGTGAGTTGTTTTTAGCTAAAGAACTAACTAAGAAATATCAAAAATATACATATGGAACAGCAAGTCAAGTTATAAAAAAGCTTGATGGAAATCATAAAGGTGAATGGGTAGTTGTTATCAAAGCTGGAGCTATTCAAAGTGCATCTGCAATAAGTCAAAATGACATTTTAGCACTTGAGTTACCAAAAAAAGTACAGGCAAAACTTATTTGCAAAATCACAGGAGAAAATACAAAAGAGTGCTATAACAGACTCTTATCCTTATAAATATCTTCAAATAATCTCATTTTAACTTTTTTTCGATAAAATGTTTTCCATGTTAATTTATGCAAAACAACCAATATATTATTTAATAAACAACTACCCTCAGATGATAAAAACTTTATACTTAGCCAAAGAGATTGAGAAAAAAGAATACTCTCGATTGATGAAAATGGGCTTTGAAGTAAAAAGAATTCCAAATGAAGCTGCACAAAAAATGTGTAAAAACGCTTCGCATCAAGGCTTTTTAGCCGAAGTAAGCGATTACAAGCCATATACATATCAATTGTTTTTAAACAAAAAATTTATTTTAGTTTTATCTGGAGTAACTGATGTTGGAAACATAGGAGCCATTGTGCGATCTGCATATGCTCTCGGTGTTGATGGAATCATTGCTTGTGGTGTAAAACAATTAGCATTTGATGGAATTGTCCGCGCTAGTACTGGGGCTTTGTTTGATATGCCTTTTGCGATAGAAAAAAATGTTCACGATGTTCTTAATGATTTTAAAATGTCAGGTTTCACTACCTATGGTGCTGAGATGGGTGGGAAGGATATCAGAGATATTGAGATAAAAGAAAAAAGAGTTTTAGTTTTAGGTAGTGAAGGGGAAGGTTTGACTTCTCGTGTAAGCTCAAAGTTAGATCAGCTTGTAAGTATAGAAATGGCACATGAATTTGATTCCTTAAATGTAAGTGTAGCTGGTGCAATTCTGATGGATAGAATGAGAGTAGGGGATACAAACTAATGGAAGAAAACTTACATATATTAAAAGAAATTGGTGCCCAAAGAATTCATAAAGATACGCATATATCAAAAGAGTATGTCCAAGCTATGATACATGGTTCTTTTGATGGATTGAGCTCTGTACAGCTTAATGGTTTCATTTCAATCCTTGAGAGAGAATATGGGGTAAACCTAAGTGAACTAAAACGACAAGGTAAAGCGTACTTTACTGAAGAAGAGGGAGAGTCTGCAGAACCGAAAAAAGTTTTTGTTACTCCCCAAAGAGAAAAAAATAATTCACCAATGTACATTTGGGCAGGTATTATAGTTTTTGTGGCAGTTGCGTATTATAGTTTTGGATATTTAAGCTCAATGGCTAATTTGGAACAAGATATTGATAACTCGCATATAGAAGATGCGCAAAAAATTGCTAGTACATCAGATATGAAAGAAGCCATAGAGGTTGTACGCGATGATGAAGATCAGGAAGTAGAAGTCATTCAAGAGATTGAAAAAACAAAACTAGTTCCTGAAGTAGATGTTATTGAAGAAGTAAAAACTGAAGAAGTACCTGTCGAGAAAGCTGAAGTAAAAAAAGAAGTTGTAAAAGAGGTTCAAACACTTAAAATATTACCAAAGCGTAAAATTTGGGCTGGTTATATAAATATCAAAACAAATCAAAAGTATCAAAAGGTTTTTAGAAAAGAATTTGTTTTAGATACTAATAAAGATTGGCTACTTCTTTTTGGTTCAGGTACTGTTCACCTTGAAGTTAATGGTAAAAAGCAAACATTTTCTTCAAAACAAAATATGAGATTTAAGTATGTTGATGGAAAATTTAAAAAAATTGCAGTAACAGAGTTTAAGAGTTTAAACAAAGGTCGTAAATGGTAAAAATATTTGCGATTATTGTCTTTTTATCTATAGCTTTGATAGCAGATGTTCCTTCTCGAGATGTACAAAGGAACTCTATCCTAGCAGATAATACTTCAATAATTTCAGATACTTTATTAACAAGTAAAATAAAAACATTTGTAAGTGAAGAAGAGTTTTCTAAAAATGAAGAATTTATCAAATTAATATTTGCACCAGAGTCTGAGTATTATAGACAAGAAAGAGTTGATGTTGTAAAAGTTGTTCAAACACTAAAAGACAATGGACTTTTAAATCTGTTTTTTGATAAACCACAGGAGTTAACACTCAGCTTTAGAACAAGTGGAGCACCATTATTTTTTGTAAAAATCATGGGGGATACACTTCGAAATATTGGCTATTATCGCTATGTAACCGCAGAATCTAATCTTGACTCAACAGAGTTTACATGGACTATAGTTTTAACTGCTGAATATGCAACTGATCCATTAATCCTTCAAGAAGAGCTTGCAAAAAGTGGATGTGGAATTATTGATATTGTTAAAGCTAAGCCAACAGAGTGGAAATATAGCATAGACATGAGTAAAGCAAGTCTTAATATACCCATATTAGTAAGTGATGAAGAATTCAAGCTTAAACGTTCTTTATATGCGCATTGGCTTAATATTGCAGATATCCAAAATCTTTCAATAAAAAGCTCATTTAGAGATGATTGGTATCCAAACATAACATACTATGACAAGCAGTTACACTTATTAAGTGTAATGAAAAAAGATAAAAAAACAAGAAATATTTTTCTCTTAATGCCTAAGGGTGCAAAATATATCAAGATCTCTGATATGTATACTCTTAAAAATGTAAAAGACAATTTAATACTAAGGCCAACAGGCTCAAGATAAGAAAGGACGAAAAAAAATGTTTGACGAAATTCAATTTGATAAAATGAAGAGACTACCAAAGTATGTTTTTGCTGAGGTAAATGAATTAAAGATGCAAGAGCGTAGAGCTGGTGCGGATGTAATAGACTTTTCTATGGGGAATCCTGATGGGGATACTCCTGAGCATATTCGTGCAAAACTTGTTGAATCTGCAGAGAAAACAAAAACACATGGTTACTCAGTATCTAAAGGTATCCCTAAACTACTTAAGGCTATAGCTGATTGGTATGAAAGACGTTACGACTGTGTACTTGACCCTGAGACTGAGTGTGTAGCTACTATGGGTTCAAAAGAGGGTTATGCACACCTTACATACGCAATAACAAACCCAGGTGATGTAGCAGTTGTTCCAGATCCTACATATCCAATTCATGAATATTCTTTTATTTTGGCTGGTGGAAATGTTGTTAAGTTTGGTATCACTTTTGATGAGAAATATAGACTTAATGAAGATCAGTTTTTTATAGACTTAGAACGAGTTTTTGCAGATTCTTCTCCAAAACCAAAGTATGTTTTAGTGAACTTTCCTCATAACCCAACAACAGTAACAGTAACGCAAGAATTTTATGTAAGACTTGTAGCTATGGCAAAAGAGAAAAGATTTTATATTATTTCAGATATTGCATACGGAGATATTACATTTGATGGTTACAAAACACCATCAGTAATGAGCGTTCCTGGTGCTAAAGATGTGGCAGTTGAGTCTTTCACTCTTTCAAAGTCATATAACATGGCTGGTTGGCGTGTTGGTTTCTTTGTAGGAAACTCTAAACTTATCGGTGCTTTACAAAAAATAAAATCATGGCTTGATTATGGTATGTTTACCCCTATTCAAGTAGCTGCTACTGTTGCCCTTAATGGCGATCAACAATGTGTTCGTGATATTACTGATAAATATGATCATCGTCAAGAAGTTTGTATAGATGCTTTTACTAGAGCTGGTTGGCCTATGCAAAAGAATGAAGCTAGTATGTTCATTTGGGCAAAAATGCCTGAATGTGTTGAGCATTTAGGTTCATTAGAGTTCTCAAAAAGATTACTTGTGGAAGCTGGTGTATGTGTAGCTCCAGGAATTGGCTTTGGTTCACATGGTGAAAATTATGTGCGTATAGCATTAATTGAAAACGATAATAGAATCCGTCAAGCAGCAAAAAATATAAAAATATTTTTAAAACAGTTTCAAGAAGTGAACTAATTTTAGTTACTCTTTAGTAAAACAATGTAGATAAAGGAAAAGTTTCCTTTATCGTGAAAACGGGAATAAATTAAGGAAGTAAGTAAATGATAAAAGTCGGAATAATTGGTGTTGGAACTGTTGGAACAAGTGTAGCTCAAATATTAGTAGATAATGCTGATGTAATTTCTGCTCGCGCGGGAACTGACATAATTGTTAAAAGTGGAGTTGTTAAAAATCTAAACAAAGACAGAGGTTTAGATATAAAAATCACAGACAATGTTGATGATATTTTGAATGATCCAGAAATAGATATTGTGGTTGAACTTATGGGTGGTGTTGAAGAGCCATTTGAAGTTGTTAAGAAAGCTCTTAAGGCTGGAAAAGCAGTTGTTACAGCTAATAAAGCACTCTTAGCATACCACCGTTATGAACTTGCAGAATTAGCAAAAGACATAGCATTTGAATATGAAGCTTCAGTTGCTGGTGGAATTCCTATTATTAATGCACTTCGTGATGGATTATCTGCAAATCACATAGAATCAATCATGGGAATCATGAATGGTACTTGTAATTATATGATGAGTAAGATGACGGATGAAGGTGTTTCATACGATGACATTTTAAAAGAATCTCAAGATTTAGGTTATGCAGAAGCGGATCCTGCTTTTGATGTGGGTGGATTTGATGCTGCTCATAAACTTCTTATTTTAGCTTCTATTGCTTATGGAATCGATGCAAAACCTGAAGATATTTTAATCGAAGGTATTGACAATGTAAGCCAAGAAGACATCTCTTTTGCAAAAGAGTTTGGCTATGCGGTGAAGTTACTTGGAATTGCTAAAAAAGATGGCAATGAAGTTGAACTTCGTGTTCACGCGGCACTTATCAAAAAAGAAGAGATAATAGCAAAAATTGACGGTGTTATGAATGCTATTTCTGTTGTTGGTGATAAAGTCGGTGAAACATTATACTATGGTCCAGGTGCTGGTGGAGATGCTACGGCTTCTGCTGTTGTTGCAAATATCATTGACATCGCAAGAAGTGGAAAATCAACTCCTATGCTTGGATTTGATAGACCAATGGAAGGTAAAGCCCTAACACTTAAAGCAACTGAAGATATAGAGTCAAAATATTATCTTCGTATTAATGTTTCAGATAAAGCTGGAGTATTAGCAAAAATTACAAAAGTTTTTGAGGAGAACAATATCTCAGTTGAAACGATGCTTCAGCGTCCTGCTACAAGTGATTCGGCTAATCTTCTTATCTCAACGCATATTGCTATTGAAAAGGATATTCAAACTATGATAAAAGAGTTAGAAGCAATTGATTTTGTAAATTCTACTCCTGTTATGATTAGGATTGTGTAATTAAGATTTTAATAACAGGAGCGAGTTCCGGTTTAGGTGCCGAACTCGCTCGTCAATACGCTACACAAGAAAACTCTCTCATTCTTCTTGCTCGTCGAGAAGATAAACTCAAATCCATCCAAGAAGAACTTATTCCACATACACAAAACGTAGAAATTGTACTTGCTGATGTGACAGAATTTGAGACTCTACAAGAAAAAATAGTACTTCTTGGTTTTATTGATATGGTAATATTAAATGCCGGTATATCCATTGGGCATTCAGAAGAGCTTACTTCATTCAAAGACTTTAAAAGACTTTATGATGTAAATGTATTGTCTAGTCATGCAATTTTAGAAATATTACTTCCAAAGTTTAAAGAGCAAGGAAGTGGAAAAATAGTGTTCATCTCCTCTCTTGCTTCATTAATCTCTATGCCAACTTCAAAGGCGTATAGCTCATCTAAACGAGCTGTTAATGCTTACGCTGAAGGTCTTCGTTATAAATATAAAAAAGATGGAATTACAGTAATAAACATACTTCCTGGATTTATTAAAAGTGAGATGACAGATAAAAATCACTTTAAAATGCCTTTTTTACTTTCCACGCAAGATGGAGTGAAGAGAATTAAAAAAGCAGTAGAAAAAAATAAACGCATATATGCTTTTCCTCGTAGATTCTATTTAATCATAACACTCCTAAACCTATTTCCAAAAGTCTTAAGAGAAAAGATTGTAAACTCACGAAAATAATTCTTTTTATAGAGGGTAAAAATCATGAGCAATATTGAGACTATAGATAGTGTATGTACATACTGTGGAGTTGGTTGTGATATTGCAGCAAATGTAGATACTAAAGAAAATAAAATTGTAAAGATTTTTGCTCATCCTGATGGTGTAGTTTCTCAAGGGAAACTTTGTATCAAAGGAAAGTATGGCTTTGATTTTGTAGATGCTCCGGATAGACTTAAAATTCCTCGTATCAGAAAGTCTTGGATAGAAAAAAATCCTGAAATTAAAGAAGTTATAGCATCTTCTTTAGTTGACTTAGACGATACTTGGTTTGAGACAGATTTAGATAATGCTACAACTGCTGCTGCTATGAAAATGAAAGAGACACAAAAGAATTACGGACGAAAATCTATTTGCTCTATTGGTGGGGCTAGAAGTTCATGTGAGTCTGCATACCTATTTCAAAAATTTACGCGTCACACTTTAAATTCGCCACACGTTGATAATTGTGCTCGTGTTTGTCATTCACCATCTCTTAGTGGTATGAAAGTCACAATTGGTGAAGGTGCTGCTACAAATCCTTATAATGATATTTATAATGCAGAGTTTATGATAGTTATTGGGTCAAACACAACTGAGGCACACCCAATTGTTTCTAACCGTATTATTGATGTTGCACGAGAACATGATAATTTAGCTGTGTTTGATGTACGTGAGATTAAACTTCATCGTTTCTCTAAATACAAAGCTATTATGCCACACGAAGCAAATCTTTTAACTCTCAACATGCTTGCCTATGTAATCATGGATGAAGAACTTTATGATGAGAGTTTTATAGCAGATAGAACAGCAGGATTTGATGATTTCAAAGAAAAAATCATGAATGACCCATATGCAAATCCTGATTACTATAATGGTATAGAAGGTTATGAGTATCTTTCAAAAATGATTAGAAAAGTTGCTCGTGAGTATGCGCTGAAAAAATCAATGATTTTCTGGGGACTAGGAATTACCGAGCATATAGATGGTTCGTATGCTGTAATGGCGATTGTGCACTTATCTCTCATGACAGGTAATGTTGGAAAAAGTGGTACTGGACTTATGCCCCTTCGTGGTCAAAATAATGTTCAAGGAACGTGTGATATGGGAATGCTTCCATATTTCGACCCTGATTATCAAGAGCCAAAAGAGATAGGTCTTATGACACCTCAGTTAGTAGATGAAATGCTTGAAGATAGAGTAAAAGTCGTGCTAAACATTGGTGAAGATTTAACACATATTCATCCAAACCTTAACAAGATAGATAGAGCATTTGAGAAGCTTGACATGATTTTTGTTCAAGAGCTTTTTATGACAGATATTGCTAATCGTGCAGATATTGTTATTGGTGTGAAGTCAGCATATGAGAAAACAGGTGTTTATATAAATGCAATGAGAAGATTACATTTATCTCAACCACTCGTAAAATCAGACTTGCCAGATGACTGGGAGGTTTTAACACTTCTTGATCAAAAAATGGGCGGTACTGCAGATTATAAAACTTCTAAAGATGTATGGGAAGAGGTTCAGCGTGTTGCTTATAGACGTTTTTCTGGAGCGGACTACCATAGACTTGAAAAACATCGTAAACGTGGGTTACAGTGGCCTGTACACACGGAGGATACACCGATACTTCACCAGTTAGATTTTAGAACTGATGATGGACTTGGTCACTTCAAATACAACCAGTATAAACTTCGTGGGATGATAAAAGAGATCATGGAGAAAAATCTTACGGGTTACCATCTCTCAACAGGTAGAACTTTAGCCCATTATAACAATGCTGCTCAAACTTCACGTAGTGAAAAGCTAATGAAACGCTACGAAGAAGACGTTTTACTCGTATGTGAAGATGATGCACATGAGTTTACTTCTGATAGAGTTATTCTAAAAAGTCTCTATGGCGAGACTACACCACTAACTATCAAGATAACAGATAAAGTACAACCAAAAACACTTTTTTCAACCTTCCATCATGCAAAAAGTAAAATCAACAATCTTTTTGGAGATGCTGCGGATGAAGTAATTTTAACTGCTGCGTTTAAGACTATTAAAGTTGAGGTTATTAACTGCTAGTAATTTGACAAAAATATTTTTGTCTGATAGAATGACAAAATATATTTTGTTAAAAGGGTTTACTATGCGAATTATGACAGGACAAGTTGCAAGAAAAGAAAATTTTTGGGACAGAAAAAGAGAATTAAATGATGTCTGGTATAAAATAGATAGTGGAAATCATGTTCTTTTAGTTGCGCCTAGAAGAGTTGGAAAAACTTCTGTAATGTATAATATTTTTGATAATCCCAAAGACGACTATATAGTTTTGTACATTGATACTGAATCCGCAGACAAAGAAAATGAATTTTGGAAAAAGTTATTTTATAGACTTATGGAAGAAGAGTTTGTAAATACACTACAAAACAAAGCAAAAAATCTATTTAACAAATTAAAAACTATAAAAATAGATGAAGCAACTATTAAGGGCATCAAATTTGGTGATGGAAGTGAACTGGACTATGCACAAGCTTTTAAAAAAATAATTAAAGAGTTAGATGCAGATAAAAAACTTATAATCATGATAGATGAGTTTGCACAGACTATTGAGAATATTATAAAGTATGAGAGTGTTGAAAATGCTAAGTCACTTTTAAAAACTCATAGAGAGTTAAGACAAGATAGTGCTGTTTCAGAGAAAGTTACGTTTATTTATGCAGGTTCTATAGGTTTAGAGAGTGTAGCTTCAAAAATAGATAGTATTAGTACTATTAATGATCTTGCAACAGTGAAGATTTTGCCTCTTGAGTTTAGTGATGCGAAAGAATTTGTTACCCTGCTAGCTACATCGAACAACATAGATATCCAAGAAGATGAAATTACATATTTGTTAAACAAGATAGAATGGAAGATACCTTTTTACATTCAGCTTATAATGGATGAGCTTAGAAAGTTAGAAGGCAGAATACAAGCAGAGCAAATAGATAGCTCTTTTGAGAGTATACTGGATAATAGAAACCACTTTGAGCACTGGCATAGCAGATTAAAAAGTTTAGCAGATAACGAATACCAGTTTTCAAAAGAAGTTTTAAATACAATTGCTGAAAATACTATAATAACTTCAAATAAGATAGTTAACATAGCTGAAAAATACAAACTAGATGATGCAAAAGAGGTTATACATTCTTTAGTTTATGATGGATATATTAACAATAACGATGAGACTAAAGAGTATAGATTCAATTCTCCTATTTTAAAAATGTGGTGGTATAAAAATGTCACAAATTAATTACTCAAGATACAAATATATACCTGATGAAATAGAAGAAAAAACTTTTTTAGAAAAGTTTGTAGTAAGAACTGAAATCTTTGATGATATTTTTGAAGATATAAAAAGTGCGGATTATGATGTATCAAATCAGCATTATATTTTAGTGGGGCAAAGAGGACAAGGTAAAACCTCATTACTAAGAAAAATACAACTAGAAGTTCAAAATGATAAAAAATTATCTAAATTTTTATTACCAATAAAGTTTTCAGAAGAACAGTACCAGATAAGAACCCTTTGTAGGTTATGGGAAGTTGTTGCAGAGTACTTAGAAAATATTTATGAAGAAGAATTTGAAGGTCTATTAGATGTAATGGAAAAGCATTTAGAAGAAAATGATTATGCCTTGAGATGTTTTTCTTACCTTGAAGATAAAATAAAACTACAAAACAAAAAGCTTATCCTTTTGATAGATAATATAGATGAACTATTTGGAAAATTAAAAGAAAAAGAACAAAGACAATTAAGAGAAATTTTACTTTCATCTTCATCTTTTAGAATTATAGGTGGCTCTACAAAGATGTTAGAACAACATCACGACTATGCTAAACCTTTTTATGAATTTTTTAAGATTATAAAATTAAAAGGATTAAACTATAGTGATAGTGTAAAGTTTTTAAAAACTATTGCAAAAGATGAAGAAAAAGAAAAAATAAACAACATCATTAAAAACACTCCTCAGAGAGTTGAGACAATACGGCAACTTACAGGTGGTGTACCCAGAACTTTAGTGATGTTATATGATATTTTTATAGATGATGAAAGTAATTCTTTTGAAGATTTACTTAAAATTTTAAATGACGCTACACCACTCTACAAAGAAAGAATGGACAATTTACCAAGAACACTTCAAGATATTGTTCATAACATAGCAATGAATTGGGATGGAGTAACAACAAAAGAGTTGGCAAAAAAAACTAGACTTTCGAGTGCAAATGTATCATCTCAATTAAAACAATTAGAAAAATATCAAATTATCGAATTTGAATCTACAGGAAAGAACAAAATATATAAGATACACGAAAGATTTTTTAACATTTGGTACCTTATTCGCTTTGGTAGAAAGAAAGATAGAAACAAGGTTGAATGGTTAGTGAAATTTTTGACAGCATGGTACAGCGGTAAAGAGCTCGAAGAGAGAGCAAGCAGATTTATAGATTCAATTAAGAACAAAAAACTAAATGAATCTTATGCATATCATATGTGTGAAGCATTAAGTTATTCTGGATTAGATATAAAGACTGAATATGAGATGAAGCAAAATATATCTAAGTATTTAACTGATGTGAATTCAAATCTAAAAAATGAACTTTCCAAAACGGATGTAGAACTCTTAAATCAAGTAACTGAGTTAGAGAAAAAGAATAAGATAAAAGAAGCAATAAAATTACTTCAAAAGTCAAAAAAGAGTAGTAATACGATATTAGGTGTTCTTGGTTATTTATATGAAAGAGAGAAAGATTATAAAAAAGCGGAGGAATATTATCTTAGGGCAGTTAAAGGTGGCAATACTGTTATCTTTGGTTATCTTGGTGGTTTATATTTTAGGCAAAAAGAGTACGAAAAAGCGGAAGAGTATTATTTGAAAGCTGTTGAAACTGGAGATACAAATGTTTTTCATTCCATGGGAGTAGTAAGTACAAAGATTAAGGATTATAAAAAAGCCGAGGAATATTATCTTAAAGCAGTTGATATTGGAGATAATAATTCGTTAAAAAACCTTTGTATATTATATACAGAACAAAAAGAGTATGAAAAAGCAGAAAAATATTTTTTAAAAGCTATAGAGAAAAAGATTGACGGTGCCTTTCTAAACTTTGGCAATTTATATGCAGATCAAAAAAAGTATAAAAAAGCAAAAGAACATTATCTTAAAGCTATAGAGAATGGAGATAATGGTGCATTGAGAAATATGGGTATTCTATATAAAGAAAATAAAGAGTACGAAAGAGCAGAAGAGTATTATCTAAAAGCGATAGAGAGTGAAGATAATAATGCTTTATTAACCCTAGGAATTTTATATGCAGAACAAAAAAAGTATGAAAAAGCAGAAGAGTACTATCTTAAAGCTATTGAGAGTGGAGACAATAATGCTTTATTAAGTTTAGGTGATTTATATGCAGAACAAAAAGATTATAAAAAAGTAGAGGAGTATTATCTTAAAGCTATTGAGAGTGGAG
This sequence comes from Sulfurimonas sp., assembly GCF_047622445.1. Taxonomy (GTDB): domain Bacteria; phylum Campylobacterota; class Campylobacteria; order Campylobacterales; family Sulfurimonadaceae; genus Sulfurimonas. The sequence goes on along the minus strand of NZ_JBLHOE010000039.1, from coordinate 15,655 downwards.
ATGATAATGCTTTAAATAGTCTCTCGTGGTATTATTTTGAAGAGTCTAAAAATTTAAGTGATTCTTTAAAATTAGTGAAGAAAAGTTATGTAAATGTAAAACACTATCATAATACACACACATTATCAATAATATATTTATGGGCAGAAGAGTTTAAAAATAGTTATGAAAAATTTATTGAATGGTTAGATTATGATGAAGCTTTAGATTCTGAGAATGATGTGATTGTATATTTGAACTTATTGATTGCAAAAGGGCAATACTTTAAAGCTAAAGAGTTCTTTGAAATAGAAAAATATCAGTTTAAAGATAGATATAAACCTATTTGGTATGCGTTAATGACTCTTATGCAAGATGAATTTCCAAATGAGATTAAAAAAATGGGAAGTGAGCTGACGCAAAGTGTAGGTGAAATATTAGAAGAGATTGAAAGATTAAGAAAAAAATATGAGTAGAGCCAAAGGAAACATAGGTGAAGATAAAGCTTGTAACTTTCTTTATGAAAATGGCTTCACCGTAGTAGAGAGAAATTTCTACTCTCGTTTTGGTGAAGTAGATATTATCGCTTCAAAGGGTGAAGTGCTTCACTTCATTGAAGTTAAAAGCGGACTAGATTATGAATCTGCTATACAAAATATAACTCCCTCAAAACTTAACAAATTTATTAAAACTGTCAATGTTTACCTGAAAAAGAATTCTTTAGATATTGATTTTATGATTGATGCCATAGTTGTTACACCTAAAGAGATAGAGCTTGTTCAAAACATAACTCTTTAGTCTTCTTTGGAAGTTTTCTTAAAATGTTATAATTTCGTTAATAAATCTTATATCGAGGTAGAATGAGTAATGTTAAAAAGGTAATCATCTCTGCTTGTCTTCTTGGCGAGTATTGTCGATATGATGGGAAAACAAAAAAAGTAAATGAAGTAGTTGAGGCTTTTAAAGACTATGAGATCATCCCTTTTTGTCCGGAAGCTCCTCTTTTTGGAACACCTAGGGAACGTATAAACGTTGTAGAGATAGATGGTAGAAATCGAATCATTACAGAAGTGAACTTAGTAGATGTTACGGAGTTGTTAGAAGAAGAAATCAACTCCTTTATCTCACTCCACCCAAAGGTAGATAGAATTATTTTAAAATCACGTAGTCCAAGTTGCGGATTTGGAACTACCCCCATTTTAAATAAAAAAAAAGTAGTTATAAAAGCTGGTAATGGAATTGCAGCGATGATGTTTGAAAAACATTATGAAAACATTGTAGAGGACGAAACTAGCTTTTCTAATCCGTAGATATTACTCTTTTGCCATCAGCATCGAGTACAAGAGAAATTATGTCGATGTTCCCATGAGGAAGAAAATTTATCTCTTCTTTGGTTTTAACATCTACAAAAACTACCTGCGTGTGTCCATCATAAAATGTTTTTGATTTTATTTTTGCATAGAGATCTTTGTTGCACAATTTATCACGTTCAAGTTCAAGCACTGTAATCGCTGATTCTTCTTTAGCTAAGCTTTCTTTTTCTAGATGAAGTTTATCAGAATCTTTTTTAAATTGTTTTACTCTAATAATATCTTGTTTCATTGGTGTTTTCCCAGATTTTGTAGCACTCACTACTCTTTTTTGAAAAGTTTTAATTCTATCTGTTTTGGCTGAATGTTCTTGTATCTTTGTATTCAAATCTGATTTTTTATTCTTTAATTCTTTTGTCGCTTCTTCTATCTTCTTCTTTAAAAGTTCTATCTCATTATGGTAACTTGCTATTGCATCAGGATCTATGATAAGTTTGTTATGTTCTCCTGTGATGCTTTTAATCTCTATAAGTTCAGATGCAATGATTGTAGTGTTTGCTAAAACTTCGCCAATATGAACAATAGGAGCGATAACAATACCCCCAAGCATCTTACCAATGCTTACAGAATTAGTAGCGGTAACTTTACCACTCTCTAAAATTTCTATATGTGCATCTTTAGCTGTTAAGTCTCCACGGTGAAGCTTGATAGTAGCAGTTTCTAGTACAGTCATTTTTGATTTCTTATGTGTTTGGGCATCAATGTTTATATTTTGTGCTGCTATATTTACATTTGCTGCGATAGAACCATCAACATTTAATTCTTTTACATCCATGGCAACACCACTTCCTATTGCATCTTCAGATTCACTTTTGGCATGTGCTATACGAACAGAGATATCAGTGTTGTCTTCGGTATCAATGTTAGCGGATGTTTTAAAGTTAGCTTCTTGAAGTTTAATAGTTTGTGAGATTTTTAGATTTGAATTTTGAAATACAACATATCCATTTATCAGTGCAAAGTATTCTATAAAATTTTCAAATGTTTTTTCTTCTACACTATCCTCGATCGTAGGTTTTTTAGCTAAAATCTTTGGATTTTGCGGAGCTATAATTTTTCCATGACAATTACGACCACTAACCCCATTTTTTGGAAGTATATATCGTGCAATTAATTCACCACCTTGAACTCCATTTACTAGACTGTCTTTATCTTTAGTTTCATATAATCTTTCAAGTTTTGCATCTCTTGGTAGTGTTGGGTCTAAAGCTATTCCAAGAGTAAATTTTAAATCTTTTTTAAGTGCTTTGTCATAAGGAATGATTTGCAGAAGTTTATGTAACTGTTTTTCTAGATTAGCTTCAAATAAGTCGATTAAAAATCCAACTTTGAGTTTTTTATGCCATATGTGTTCTTTTAAAGCTTCCAAAGTGTGAGTTTGTTTATTAAAAACACTCCCTTGTTTGATTGTTACAATAGTCTTAGTTTTGAGTGTATTCGCTGATAAAGCTATATTGATTGTAGGGACTTTTTTTACTAAAGGCTTTATTGTGATGGTGTACTCTTGGAAAATAGTAGTATTTACATTTTTAATATCATCTTCTGTGATTGCATCTGTATCTTCTAGTATGCTAAGTTCAATATCTTTTTCTCGTTTTAATAAGGTTTTAAAAGAGATAAGCTCAAAATCTAGTTGTTTAGGGTTGATTTTGTTGTTCCGTGCAAATTCGATTAAACTTTTAGAAATTGATTCTGAGGTTACGTTGATTAGCTCAAATGACATAGATGACCTTGTACTTTGAAAATAGTTATCATATTATTTTAGCTGAAAGTATTTAAAGAAAAATTTATTTACATATTATTCAGTAGCTTTTAGATATAATCGCGCAATTTTATATGCGAGAATCCTAAATGAATATCAGAGAAGAATATCTAAAATTTTTTGAATCAAAAAACCATACGAGAGTTGCTTCAGCGCCATTAGTGCCAGAAGACGCGACATTACTTTTTAATAATGCTGGAATGGTTCCTTTTAAATCAATTTTTACAGGTGAGATTCCAACACCATCAAACCCACGTGCTACTTCATGCCAAACTTGTTTAAGAGCTGGCGGAAAACATAATGATCTTGAAAATGTAGGTCATACAGCACGTCATCATACATTTTTTGAGATGCTTGGAAACTTTAGTTTTGGAGATTACTTCAAAGAAGAAGCTATGGCTTACGCTTGGGAATTTTTAACTGAGGTTATTAAACTTGATGTTGATAAGCTTTGGGTTACAGTACATGAGTCTGATGATGAAGCTGAAAAACTTTGGCAAAAACATGTACCACTTGATAGAATTCTAAGACTAGGCGATGCTGATAACTTTTGGTCTATGGGCGATACTGGACCTTGCGGACCATGTTCTGAGATTTTTTATGATCAAGGTGCAGATAACTTTAGTGGTAAAGAAGATTATCTTGGTGGTGAAGGTGATAGATTTTTAGAGATTTGGAATCTTGTATTTATGCAGTACGAAGTAAAAGTTGCTGGTGGTGAGCGATTAGCTCTTGCAAAACCTTCTATTGACACAGGTATGGGCTTAGAACGTGTTGTTGCGATTAAAGAAGGGCAACTTTCAAATTATGGTTCTTCATTATTTATGCCAATTATTGCTGATGTTGAAAAACTAATTGGTAAAAATTATGAGTACTCGAGCGGTGCATCATACAGAGTAATTGCTGATCATATTCGAACATCACTCTTTCTTTTAGCACAGGGGATTAATTTCTCAAATGAAGGTCGTGGATACGTTCTTCGTAGAATTTTACGTCGTGCTGTACGCCATGGTTATCTTCTTGGTTTCCGAAAGCCTTTTATGTTTAAACTTGTAGATACTGTTGTATCAATTATGGGTGGCGAATATAATTACTTAATCACAAAAGCTAAGGCAGTAACAGAGCAGATTCAACTTGAAGAAGCAAGATTTTTCAAAACTATTGAAAGTGGAATTGCACTTTTTGATGCAGAGTTGAAAATTACAAAAGAAATATTTTCTGGTGAAGTGGCATTTAAGCTTTATGATACTTTTGGTTTTCCATTAGATCTTACAGAAGATATGTTGAAAAGTCATGATTTACAGCTAGATACTGATAAGTTTGATGCATTGATGTTAGAACAAAGAACGCGTGCAAAAGCTGCTTGGAAAGGTAGTGGAGATGATGCAGTTCATGGAGATTTTAAACAATTACTAGAGAAATTCGGTGAAAATACTTTTGTTGGTTATGACTTCACACAACATAGCGGTGAAGTACAGGCACTCTTAGATGAGAACTTTAAAACGACTTCTAATCTATTAGCAGGTGAAAAAGGATGGGTATTTTTAGACATTACTCCTTTTTACGCGGAATCTGGTGGACAAACTGGAGATATTGGTGAGCTAGAAGGTTTTGCTAAAGTTCTTGATACGAAGAAATTTTTTGGACTAAATTTATCTCAGATAGAAGTTACAAAAGAAATTAAAGTTGGAAATATTCTTGATGGACATGTTGATATTTCAAGAAACGAAATAGTAAAGCATCATTCTGCTACACATTTACTTCATGCAATCCTTTATGATGTACTCGGTGATCATATTTCTCAAGCGGGTTCACTTGTTGAAGTGGACAGATTACGCTTTGATTTCTCTCACCCAAAAGCAATTACAGATGCTGAATTAGCAGAGATTGAGCTTAGAGTAAACAATGAAGTTTTACGTGCTATCCCTGCAAATACTGAAGTTATGGGAATTGAAGACGCTAAAAATTCTGGTGCGAAAGCTCAGTTTGGTGAAAAGTATGGAGATGAGGTTCGAGTTGTTAGTTTTGATACTGCCTCAGTAGAGTTTTGTGGTGGTGTTCATGTTGAAAATACTGCAAATATAGGTTCATTCATAATTACAAAAGAATCAGGTGTTTCAGCTGGAGTTCGTCGTATAGAAGCTGTTTGTGGGCAAGCTGCATATAAATACTTTGTTACGCAAAGAACATTAGTTCAAAATGCACAAGCAGAAGTTAAAAATCTTGATCTTCTTGCTGGAATATCTAGAATGAAGTCTAGTGTTAAAGAATTAAAAGAAGAAGTAAAAGAAGCGCAAAATTCTGCTAAAGTTGAAGTTGTAGCAAGTGAGATTAATGGTGTAACTGTTGTGATCGAAGAATATCCATCTGGTGATATCAAAGAAAAAATTGATGAGCTAAAAAATCAAAACGAGAAACTATGCGTAATGCTTTTTCAAGTGAAAGGCGATAAAGTACTTATCGCGTGTGGTTCTCAAAATACACCGGCTAAAGCTGGAGACTGGATTAAAAATATTGCTCCTATTTTAGGTGGCGGTGGTGGCGGTCGGAGTGACTTTGCGCAAGCTGGTGGAAAAGATAAGACAAAACTTCCTGAGGCTAAAGAGGCTTCACTTAAATTTATTACAGAGGTATTATCATAATGGTAGAGATTTTTGCAGAGTATAAAGCTTTAATCGTTTTCTTACATGTTGTAAGTGCTGTGATTTGGGTTGGAGGGATGATAGCATTACGTTTTGCTGCTCATGCTTCTTTTATGGAAATAGATGAGCCTAAAGAGAGATTGACTCGTATTGCTCATGCAATGAAAAGACTCTTTATTATTGTTTTCCCTTTTACAATTATTTTACTTATCACAGCTGTTATTATGCTTTTGGGATATGATTTGAAAAATACAGAGTATAACTCTTTAGGTCAAATTAAAGAGGGGATTTGGAGTGTAATGTTTATAAACTACTTCGTAATGATTATACGAAGAAATAGAGCTTCAAAACTTATTAAGCTAGGAGATATGGCAGGTGCAAAATTTTCTATGGGGCTCATTGGCAAATATATGATTCCTCTCAATATTATCTTAGGTTTAGTAGCTATTTATTTAGGTGCTACACTTTCATCAGCGTTGTAAATGATACGTCTTTGCTCAGGATCTGAGACTCGCTCCCAGCTTCTCAAAGTTGCTGGGATCGCATTTATGCAAGAGAGTGTAGATTTTGATGAAGACTCTATACTCGCCACTTCACCAAAAAACTTTGTATACCAAGCAACTCTTGGAAAGTACGAAGCAAACTTAAAAGCCTTTGGCTACCAAGATTACCCACTTTTAGTTGCAGATACAGTTGTGACTTCAAAAAATAAAATTCTTAGAAAAGCAAAGTCTATAGATGATGCTCGCAATATTTTAATGACACAAAGTGGGAATATTACTTCTATCATTACTTGCATGGTGTATCAAACACCAAGAAAAAAACTTATAGATATTTCACAAACTGATTATATTTTTAGAGAGTTTGAGCAAGATGATTTAGATAGCTATTTAGAGAGTGGGGAATGGCGTGGAAAGGCAGGCGCTTGTATGGTAGAAGGGTTTTGCAAATCTTACATCAAAGATGTTCATGGATATGAAAGTACCGCAATGGGTCTTAACACCGACATACTAAAGATTTGGCTTTGAACTACTACGAAAATGAACTCAAAGCTTTAAAGAAATCAGGAAGACTACGTACTCGTGAAGTTCTTGACACAAATGTTTTAGACTTTGCTTCAAATGACTACTTAGGGCTTTCACATAACAAAGAACTTCACCGAAGAACATGTGAAGCGCTTGATTTACTTCCTCTTCATAGCTCAAAAGCCTCTCTTTTAGTAAATGGTTACCATCAAGTACACAAAGATTTTGAAGAAGCACTATGTAAAGTAAATGGCTTTGAAGATGGCGTTGTTTTAGGAAGTGGCTTTAGCGCAAATATAGCAATGATAGAATCACTCGTTCGTAAAGGTGACATTCTTTTTATGGATGAGAAATATCATGCATCTGGAGTACTCGCAACGAAGTTAGAACATGTATCAGTTGTCTTTTTTACACATAACGATATGAGCGAATTGAAATCACTTTTTCAGCAATATAAAGATGTTACAAGAAAGATTGTTGCAGTTGAAGGAATATACTCTATGGATGGCGATTTAGTCGACCCTGAGATTTTTGAAATCTGTGAAAAAGAAAATGCTCTTTTAATTGTTGATGAAGCACATAGTTCTGGAATAGTGGGAGACAAACTTATGGGTGTTTTTGATTTGTATAACATAGAAATAAAAGCAAACCATATTAAGATGGGAACGCTTGGTAAGGCATATGGAAGTTTTGGAGCTTATATTTTAGCATCTGCTCATATTATTGAGTACCTTATTAATCGGGCAAAGCCTATTGTTTATGCTACATCACTTTCATTATATGACACACTTTTAGGACATCACTCGTTAGAATATATTTTACATAATGTAGAGAATTTAAAAGCAAATATACAGCGACGAAAAGAGATAGTAAAAGATATTTTAGGAATAGAAATTGATGGTTTGATCATTCCAATTCTTATAGGGGATAATAAAAAAGTGATTGAGATTAAAAAAAGCCTTTTAAACAAAGGATATGCTATCGGTGCAATTCGTCAACCAACTGTACCTTCAGCAATATTACGAGTTATTGCACGAGTCGGTGAAAGTAGCGAAAATTTGAGTAATTTATGTAAAAGCATTGATAAGCTTATGCTAAAATAACCGTATGAAAATCACAAAGCTCAAAATATCCTTAGAAGAGAAAATATTAGTAGATATTAACTTTGAGATTAACAAGTCTTTAGCGCTGGTTGGTCAAAGTGGGAGTGGAAAAAGTTTAACACTCAAAGCACTTTTAATGATGCTTCCAGACTCTATGTTATGTGAATTAAAGTATGATGCCGATTTTGTTTTGGAAGCTGGAAAAACAATTTCTTTTGTTCCTCAAAATCCTTTTACAGCACTTTCCCCACTTACAAAAATACATAAACAATTTTTTATATCACAAGACAAACAAAAAGAGTTATTTAGACAAGTTGGCTTAGATGAAGAACATTTAGATCGCTTTTCTCCAGAACTATCAGGTGGACAACTACAACGTGTTGTTATTGCTATGGCTCTGGAATCTCATCCCAAACTTATGTTACTTGATGAACCAACAACGGCACTTGACCCAAAAACACGAATTTTAATTTTAGATTTACTAAGAAGCTTACAAGAAAAGATGGGATTTAAAATTCTCTTTGTCACACACGATATGAACTCAGCAAAGGCTCTTTGTGAGGATATTTGTGTGATAAAAGATGGATTAGTTGTAGAAAATGGTAAAATGTTAGACATATTACAAAATCCACAAGAAAACTATACAAAAACATTGATAGAAGCGAATTTTGCCAATAGAGAATTTAGAAAATAAGTAGGAACCCCCTGTATGAAAACAAAGATATTTTTTACAATCATTTTACTAGGATTTTTATCTCCTTTTGTACTTTTTGGATACTATTTTCTTGCATATGATTATGATATATCTTCTTTGGTTGATTATAAGCCATCAACAAGTTCTAGAATTTATGATAAGAATGGTGATAAAATAGCAAATATTTTTGATGGGAAACATAGATTTTATACACCGTTTGATGAGATTCCTCCTCGCGCAATTGAAGCACTTGTAGCTATAGAAGATACTACTTTTTTTGAGCACCCTGGTATAAATGTAGATGCAATTTTTCGTGCAGCTATAAAAGTTGTAAGAGCTGGAAAAGCAGTGCAGGGAGCTAGTACTATTACGCAGCAACTTGTAAAAAATAAGCTTCTTACACGTGAGAAAAAGCTTTCCCGAAAAATTAAAGAGGCTATCTTTGCAATAAAGCTTGAAAATGCTCTTACAAAAGAACAAATACTAGAAAGATATTTAAATGAAATATACTTTGGTCATGGGTATTATGGAATTAAAACAGCCGCAGATGGTTATTTCCATAAAAAACTGCATGATTTGAGTTTAAAAGAAATTGCTATTTTAGTTGGTTTACCTAAAGCTCCGAGTACATATGCTCCTACAAAAAATTATGAGATATCTATGGGTAGAGCGAATCGTGTACTTAACAGAATGAAAGTTCTTGGTTGGATTGATGATGCAACGTATGCTCAGGCTGTAGCAGAAACACCAAAGGTGTACAACACGACACTTACTCAAAATAAGGCACCGTTTATTGTCGATGAAATCTCGAGACGTATGCGTGGTTTAGGGATTAAAGATTTCAAAACAGGTGGTTATGAAGTATATACTACTATAGACATTCGCCTTCAAGAGGCGGGAAGGAAAGCTGTTCTTCACGCATATAATGAAGCTTTAAAAAGAATAGAAGGATACAAACACAAAGTACTTACTCGGGCCAAAAAAGAAAGAAAAAAGATCGAGTATGTGGATACAAATACTTCAAACCTTAATGGTGCACTTGCAAGTGTTGAATCAAGTACAGGGAAAATTTTAGCACTTGTAGGTTCTTATGATTATAAGATAAGTTCTTTTAATAGAGCAACACAAGGTAGGCGTCAACCAGGTTCTGCTTTTAAGCCTTTTATATACCAAGTAGCACTTGACCTTGGTTTTTCCGGAGCTACAGAACTTACAGATATTGCTAAAACATATAAGTATGAAAAAGATGGTGAAGAGATGAAATGGCAACCTCGTAACTATTCTAAAAACTATAAAGGGCTTATCTCTTTAAGAGAAGCCCTTGTTCACTCTAGTAATCTTGCAACGATTAATCTTGTAAATGATATAGGATTGAGAGTCTTACTCGGTGAACTTGATAAGTTTGGAATAAAAGATGTACCACAAGATTTATCTATCTCTCTTGGAACTATCTCTTTATCACCACTTAAATTAGCAATGTACTATACTTCATTTGCAAATAAAGGTGTTCAAGTTGGGACACGTATTATAAATTATGTAGAGCATAAAGGTGTTATGATTCATGAATTTACACCAACTTCTAAAATCATTACAAATGAGCAGCAAGCCTTTTTAATGACAAGTATACTTAAGAGTGTAGTTGATCGTGGAACGGCTGTTAGAGCAAAGGTAAGAGGCATAGAGATTGCAGGCAAAACGGGTACTACAAATGATAATATAGATGGTTGGTTTGCAGGGTATTCTCCAACAATAGAAACAGTTGTATGGTTTGGAAATGACAATAATACACCAATGCATAAGAAAGAAACTGGAGGGAGAGTCTCTGGTACTGCTTTTAAAGCTTACTATCAAGATATACTTAAACTTTATCCCCAGGTTCAAAGAGAATTTGATATGCCTGAGGGTATTATTGAAGTGGATGTTGGTGGGAAAAAAGAGTACTTCTCTGACATTTCAAAACCACCTCGCGTTGAAGTGAAAGTTGATCCAGAGGAAGAACTCCTCTTTTAAATCATAGTTATACTTGCTTAGGGTAAAATCTTTGGTATAATTACTCTATGTTGAATCAAATAAAAACAATAAATCATATATTTATATTGCTTTTAGTTTTAGGAACTATCTTTCTTTTCATGGTAGAGTTTAGTTTTTCTAAGGGTAAAGAGATAAATGATAGATATTTACCCCTTACAAATACAATAATTAATATCAAACTAGAACTTACTTATTCTCACTTATGGCTCGAAGAAATTCTTGACGGTGATACGGATGAAAAAATAGAAGACACAATGTCTAATATTCAAAATGCACGGAATTTAAGTAATGCAATGCTCAATGGTGGAGTAAATAAAAAAACAAATATTGTTATTCTTCCTGTGAAGAATGAAAAACTTATGAATGATATACATAGCTTGATAGAGCTTATAAAAGTGTTTGAATTAAATGCTTTATATCGATATGAAAAGATAGCAATATCTTATTCTGGCACGCAGCTAGATAAAGAATATGACACATTTTTTAGTGTTATTATGAAAAAAGCAGATGAGATAGAACTTGAACTTAATCTCCTTAAAACGGAAGATTTAAAGGAATACGATAAGCTGAAAAAGCTTATGTTATTTATATTGTTCTTTAGCTTATTTTTAAGTTCATTTTATGTGTACATAACGCAAAAGAGAAGAACATCACTAGCTCTAGAAATAAAAGAGAAAAATGAAAACCTTCTTATAGCGCAAAAAGAGTTGAAAAAATCTTTAGAAATTATTGGGGAGAATGTTCTAACTTCAAATACTGATTTTAATGGTGTGATTACTTATGTTAGTCCTGCTTTTTGTAGGTTAAGTGGTTATACAGAGAAAGAACTTGTTGGTAAGTCACATAGTGTGGTGAGACACCCAGATATGCCTTCTAGAATCTATGAAAGTATGTGGAAGAGTATACAACTGGGAAATACTTGGCATGGTGAAATTAAAAACCTAAATAAAGAGGGTGAAACCTATTGGATGGATATGTCGATTTTTCCAATATATGATGTGGACAATAAACTTATGGGCTATACAGCAATGAGACAAGATATAACGGCTAGGAAACTCAAAGAGGAGTTTATGGCAAATGTAAGTCATGAACTTCGTACACCACTTAATGCAATTATTGGTTTTAGCTCTATTCTTGGTAAACGTCTGGTAGATAAAGAATTTAATGATTTATCACAATATATCTTTACAAGTGCCTCCTCTTTACTTAGTTTAATCAATAATATTCTAGATTTGGCAAAGATAGAGGATGGAAAGTTTCTTGTAGATCCTTATGAGTTTCATGCATATGAAAGTATTTTAAATCATTCCTACGGTTTTGATGGCTTAGTTGCCGATAAGGATCTGACATTTCACACTGAGATAGATATAAGTTTGGCTTGTACTTTTTATGGAGATTGGGAAAGGATTTCTCAAATTGTGTCAAACCTTATATCGAATGCGGTAAAGTTTACCGCAGCTAAAGGTAGTATAGAATACTACACACGATATGAAGATGCTAATTTAATCATTAAAGTAAAAGATAATGGCATTGGTATGAATGATTTTGTTAAAGATAGAATATTTAAACCCTTTGAGCAAGCCGATGGTTCTACGACAAGAAAGTATGGGGGAACAGGTCTAGGACTTAGTATAACTCAATCCTTAGTAGAAATGATGCATGGCACTATAGAAGTTAATTCTAAAGAGGGTAAAGGTACTACATTCATTATATCTATTCCTTTAGTTAGAGTGAAAAATGATAAGGATAAAGTATTTCAAAATCAAAAAGAAGTTCAAGATAAAGAAAATACTTTATCCGGACATATTTTAATTGCTGAAGATAATAAAACAAACCAAATGTTAGTCCAAATGCTTATCGAGGATTTTGGTTTAAGTTGTGATCTAGCAAATGATGGTAAAGAAGCAGTAAAACTATATGATCCAGAAGTCCATGCACTTGTTTTGATGGACGAAAATATGCCAAACATGAATGGACTAAAAGCTATGAAGTTTTTAAAAGCAAAATATACAAGTAAATGTGGACCTATTGTAGCTCTAACGGCAAATGCTATGAAAGGAGATAGAGAAAGATTCTTAGAAGCTGGAATGGATGAGTATATATCTAAACCAATTGATGAAGATGAACTTTATAAAGTATTAAAAAAGTTCATCTAAAAGAGTTTAATCAAATGCTCTATTTAAAGCTGAAAAAAGTGCTTTAATAGAAGCTGTAGCAATATCATTATCTGCACCAACCCCAAAACATGAAAGTACTTTTTCGCTTTCTATTTGAATATAAGCGATTGCTTTTGCAGTACTTTTATCTCCACATGAATGTTCAGAGTATGAAGTGAGTGTAAATTCAGTTTTATAGTTTTTCATAAGTGCTTTTTTACAAGCGTCTATTGGACCATTTCCTTCACCTTCAGATACTATTGTTTCACCATCATATTTATATGTTAGCTTACATATGGAGTTCTTAGAACTTGATGATGAAAGGCTAAAATCAATTAAAGTTATATGCTCTTTTACTTGAAAATAGCTAGTTTGAAAAATATCTAAAATTTCTTTAGGACTTAACTCGATACCTTTTGCATCACTACGTTCTTGTACAATTTTACCAATTTCTGGGTGCATTGATTTTGGAAGTAAATATCCATAATTTTTTTCTAATATATAAGCTACGCCACCTTTCCCAGATTGAGAATTTATACGGATAATAGACTCATATGTGCGTCCTACATCCTCTGGATCAATTGGAAGGTATGGAACTTCCCAAAATGCTTCTTCTTTTGCTTTTTGGTACGCTAAACCTTTGTTAATTGCATCTTGATGTGAACCTGAAAATGCAGTGTAGACTAATTCTCCAACATAAGGATGACGAGCGTGTGTATTCATTTCTGTACATCGCTCAACAACATCTAAAACTTCAGCAATATCTGAAAAGTTTAACTTAGAATCAACTCCCTGTGTTGTTAAATTCAAAGCAAGTGTAATAATATCAACATTACCAGTTCTCTCTCCATTACTTAAAAGTGTACCTTCAACTCTATCTGCTCCAGCTAACAAAGCCAATTCAGTAGCTGCAATAGAAGTTCCTCTATCATTATGGGTATGTGTAGAGATAAGAACATTCTCACGGTTGTTTAAATGATTACTCATCCACTCTATTTGATCTGCATAGATGTTTGGTGTTGACATTTCTACCGTTGCGGGTAAGTTGATGATTACCTTCCTGTTATCTGTCATACCCCAAGAGGCTGTTACCGCATTACAAATACGAGCAGAAAATTCTAACTCAGTTCCAGTAAAACTCTCAGGTGAATACTCTAAAAATATTTTTCCATCATGCATCTTTTCATATTTTTTTACAAGTTCTATGCCATCTACTGCAAGGGTTATAATCTCATCTTCACTCTTAGCAAAAACAATCTTTCTTTGTGCTACCGAAGTTGAGTTATATAAGTGAACAGTTGCTTTTTTAACACCTTTTAAAGATTCAAATGTTTTAGCGATTAGGTTTTCTTTTGCTTGTACTAAAACTTGAACAGTGACATCGTCTGGGATAAGTTTATTATCAACTAGGCGACGTAAAAAGTCAAATTCTACTTTTGAGGCAGATGGAAATCCAACTTCAATTTCTTTAAATCCAAGTTTGAGTAAGAGTGTGAAAAGTTCAAGTTTTTTCTTCATGTCCATAGGGTTAATAAGTGCTTGATTACCATCACGTAAATCTACACTACACCACTTAGGAGCATGAGTAATTGTTTTAGTTGGCCAAACTCTGTTTGGTAAATCTATTTGCGGGTAGGGTTTATATTTCCCCTCTTTAATGTGATTCATAATGAATCCTTGAACTTTAAATTTTGATCATTACACTCTTACATATTATAATCAAGTTTGGAATTATAGCAAATTTATGATTAGAAACTTGAACTAAGAATTAAATTTTTGACTCTCTAAAGCTTATTCTGAATAAAGCCCCGTCATTTGTGTTTTCTGCTGTAACACTACCAGAGTTTTTTGTAACAATTTGTGAACTCATATAGAGTCCAATTCCTGTTCCTTTTCCATCTGCTTTAGTAGTGACGTTGGGCTTAAAAATATGATTGATTATATTTTTAGGAATGCCTCCTGCATTATCTTCTACTTCTATGATTATATTGCTATCTTTAGAAAAACATCGAATGTGGAGTTCACGTTTTTTTAGGTCATGTTCGTTAAAGGCATCTATAGAATTGTTTATTAAGTTTATGAAGAGATGTATAAACTCATTTTTATTTCCAAAAATTTTAATCTCTTGGTCTATATCCAAATAGATATGAAGATTTTGTGTTATAAGTTCGTCTTTCATAAGAATCTGAACATTTTGTACAACAGTATTTATATGAAAGTCTTCATTTTTAGTGGATGGTCTTAAAAAATTTCGAAATTGATTTAAGGTGTTAACCATATGATCAATTTGTAGATGAATACTTTCGTCTAAATCATCTATATATTCACCGTCGACATCATTTGTTCTAAAGTCGTCTTGTAGCATATCAATCATCATGCTTACTGCATTGAGCGGTTGTTTCCATTGATGTGCAACAGCATCAATCATTTCGCCCATAGCAGCGAGGCGAGATTGTTGTTCTATGATTTTATCTTTTTTATCATGTTCTAGAAGGTTTCTTTTATCCCATTTTTTAAGAAAAAACTTATTTTCTTTTGAAAGTTTTTCATTGAGCTGTTTTTGTTCTTCGTAGAGCGCTACAAAAGCATTAATTTTTCCGCAAAGTTCTTTGTCTGTCAGTGAATCACAGGAGACAATGTCATTAATAAGCTCTTGATCAAGGTCTTTTTTCATGAATCAATTATATCGAAAAAAATGAAGATGTATAAGATTTTTTAAAGTAAGAAGGAAGAAAGGTTAAAATGAGCAAAAGCTCATTTTAATATATTAACACTGGTATGTAGTTTTAAACTCAAAAGCAGTTGGACGACCTTCATCTGGCCATACATCACGCTCAAATCTGTAATGTTGGTACGCATTGATAAATTCTTCAGTAAATACTGGTTTTAAGAA
>NZ_JBLHOE010000038.1:0-30372 GCF_047622445.1 Sulfurimonas sp. | reverse complement strand
AGTTGCTATTTGAGCAATAGTCTCTTCTTCTTTTAGTAACTCTAAGACTATTTTTGTTTTTTGTTCAGCAGTATAGGTTTGACCTTTTTTACGACTCATGTTATCTCTATTAATTTCATACTATTTTATCTATTTTAGAAATTAACTTTGCTGAATTCCTATCTTAGATATTCAGGCCATTATATGAGTCTATTGCTACTAGTAGAATATAATTAAAGAGGAGTGTAAAATAGGAAACGCAATGTATTCTTCTTTAGGTTCCCCCTAGTAATTTATAACCAACTCCACGAATATTGATAATCATTCCACTTTTAAGTTTTGCTTTTAATTTGTGTACTATTGTTCTGATGCTCACAGCTTCTACATACTCTCCATCCCAAACATAGTCTCTAATCATTTGAGTTGTAATAGTTTTATCTTGATTATTCACAAAAAGTGAAAGCATTAGCTGTTCTTTTGTACTTAAATCAACTGTAGTGTCATTCTTTAATAAAAGCATAGATTGAGGATCGAAAAAATATCCATATTTTAATGCTATCAAGTGAGTATTTTGAGGCATATTGTTTCTAAGTGCATATCGAATTCTTAGCATTAATTCTTCAATTTCAAAAGGCTTTTTTAGGTAATCATTACAACCATTATCATAGGATTTTTTAATTGTTTCCATATCTTTCATAGCACTCATCATAATTACAGGTATATTAATATTTTCTTTACGTAAAAATTGAAGTACATCATGACCATCTATATGTGGAACGTTAATATCTAAAATACATAAATCATACTTGGCTTTTATGAGTTGTTTAGCAGCAGCATCACCATTGGTATAATTATCTACAAAAAATCCCTGTGTGCGTAAATATAAACTGATTGCTTTATTAAGAGAAAAATCGTCTTCGAGGATTAAAATTTTCATAAGATCTTTGTCATAGTTGTTGGAAATGAATAACTAAACACACTACCTCTATTTTGTTCACTTTGAACTTGAACATCTATTTCATAACTATCGCAAATTTCTTTTACGGTTGCGAGCCCAATACCAAGTCCAATATTACCCTGTGAAGATTGATAATACTGTTGGAAAATAATACTTACATCTTTTAATCCAACACCTTCATCAGTAATATTTAGAAAAAATCCTTTATCACTTACGCCAATTAATAATTCTATTTGGGTATCTTGATTTGAATATTTAATGGCATTAGATAAAGTATTGTCAACAAGTCTTTCAAGATGTAGTGAGTTCATATATACTGAAAACTCTGAATCTACCTCTAAATGGAGTTCTATATTTTTGACTTCTGCAATCTCATGAAAATAAGCAATACGATTACTAACAAACTCGAGCAGTTTAATCCAATCCTTTTCATATGTATACAGTTCTTTTTTTACTAAATAATTTAATTCATCATATACAGATGATAAAATTTTTGTAGATGCTTGAATAGTGCTTATTGAAGAGTGCTTTCCAAGTTCCATCTCTAAAAGTTGTGCATTAAGGGAAATTACGCTAATTGGAGTGTTGATTTCATGTATGATCTTTTTCATAAAATAGTCTTGCTGCTTTAGTAGTGATTCAATATGTTGTTTACTTTTGTTTAACTGTAAGTGAACATTTACTCTCGCTAAAACTTCTTTTTCTTCAAAAGGTTTTGTAATGTAATCTACGCCGCCAGCTTCAAATGCTTTTATTTTATCTTCTACATCATCCAATGCACTAATAAATATAATAGGTGTATCCTTATTAAACTCAGCTCTCTTTTGTAATGTTTCAGAGAATGCATAACCATCCATCTTCGGCATTCTTATATCGAGTAAAATTAAATCAGGTTTAATGCGAAGTGCGACTTCTAAAGCAAGTTCCGGATCTAGAGATCCTCTCACATCATATTCATTAGCAGATAAAAGTTTGTCTAGGTATCTTAAGTTCTCAGGAGTATCATCAACAATGAGAATAGTAAGCTGTTTAGTATTGATTATTTTTTGATCCATTTGCTTCAAAGTATATCACAAAGGAAAATGCTAAGTCGTTTAGTATTGATTATTTTTTAATCCGTTTGCCTTAAACTATGTTATATTATTTAGTTAATATTTAAAGATGAAATTAAAAACACTTTTTATTATTTTATACAGTTTAAATCTTTTTGTACTGACTCTTGTGATTATCTTTCTTTTAGAATATAAGTCAGCCTATAGTAATATGGAACAAACATATATCAGTAAAAACCACTCTTTTCTTCTAGCAGATGAACTTCGTCAAAGTAGTGATGATTTAACGAGACTTGCTAGGACATATGTAATTACACTCAATTCACGCTTTGAGAAACAGTATCATAAAGTTTTAGCAATTAGAAATGGAACACGTCCACGTCCAACAAATTACAATAGAATATATTGGGACTTTCTTGCAGTTGATGGAATAGTAGAAGAGCAAAACAAAAACTTTCAATCTATTGCACTACGAACTTTAATGGAAAATGCTGGCTTTACAACTCAAGAACTTGATTTATTGACTCAGTCACAACTTCAGTCTGACACCCTTGTTCATCTAGAAGAGATAGCTATGCATGCTGTTGTTGGATTATTTGAAGATGAAAAAGGAAATTATACAATTAACAAAGCAGCGGATTCAAAATTAGCGAGAGAGATAATGCACTCCGATGCTTACCATCAATCAAAAATAAGCATCATGAATCCTCTAAACAAATTTTTTCAATTATTTGAATATAGAACTAATCTAACAATTGAAAAATCAAAAATCTACTTAAATAAAGTAGAAAGTTTTTTAGCAACAATTGTTGTATTTTTTATACTCATAATGGTAACTTCTATAGTTATTATGGTAAAACGATTTATACGTCCTTTAATCGATCTTAAAAAAAGTATGTGGGGACTTTCTAACAATGACTTACATACAAATATACCACCAATTACTCATGATGATGAAGTAGGAGAAATGATCGGAGCAGTTAGAATTTTTAAAGAAAATACTCAAAATCTCATTATTAGTGAACGACGTTTTAAACTTTTATTAGACTCTATAGGAGAAGGTGTTTTTGGTTTAAATAAGCAAAAAAAATTCAGCTTTATAAATCCATCGGCCTGTGATTTTCTCGGGTTTACTTCAGAAGAATTACTATCTTTAAGCTTACAACCTATCATGTACGAAGATGGAATTAATGATATATCTGAGAAACTTATTGGAAGAAAACAATCAATGGGTGAAATTCAGCTTCAACGAAAAGATAAAACACATTTTTATGCAGAGTATGTAGCTACTCCAATTATAGATAAAGATAATATTGCAGAAGGGTATGTTGTAGTTTTTAGTGATATTACTGAACGTAAAATAAATGAAGATCTTTTACTTAAAGCTAAAGATAGTGCGGAAGCTGCAAATAGGGCTAAGTCACTTTTTTTAGCGAACATGAGTCATGAACTTCGAACACCACTTAATGCTATTTTAGGTTTTACCCAGCTACTCTTAAAGGATGAGCGCTTAGAAAGTCAACAAAAAGAGAACCTTGATATTATACATAATAGTGGGAAGCATCTTTTAAACCTTATCAGTGAGATTCTTGAGGTAGCAAAACTTCAAGCAGGTAAAATTGAGATAACAAATAGCTCTTTAAATTTCCATGTTTTTTTAGAAAATATACTCTTTATCTTTTCGAGTAGAGCTAAAGAAAAAGGAGTGGCTTTTTATACGAACGATTTCAAATTTCTACCTCAATTTATTATAGGAGATGAGCAACGTTTACGTCAAGTCTTATTTAACCTACTAAGTAATGCTCTTAAATTTACTCAAACGGGAAGTATCACTCTTAATGTAACTTATGAGAATAATCAACTTAATTTTGATGTTATAGATACAGGTAATGGTATCTTAGAAGAGGAACTTCAACTTGTATTTAAACCCTTTGAACAAGCTAAGTCCTCAAAAGATCAAAAAACAGGAACTGGTTTAGGATTAACTATTACTCAAGAACTAGTTACATTGATGGGTGGTAAGATATCTGTTTCAAGTACACTTGGTGTTGGAACCAAGTTTAGTGTAAAACTCTATATACCAGAAAGCTTGAATGCAGAGATAATAGAAAAGGTAGCTAAAAGCAATCGAGTTTTAGCAGATAAGTATATGCAAAAATTTAAAGTACTTATAGTAGATGATATTTATGAGAACCGTTTATTAATAGTTCAAATAGTTCAGTACTTAGGTTTTCAAACATGTGAAGCAGAAAATGGTTTACTTGCTCTTGAGAAATTTAAAGAAGAAAAACCAGATATTATTTTTATGGATATACAAATGCCTGTACTTGATGGATACGAAGCTATTAAAAGAATTCGTTCAGGTAGTGAAAATTCAAAGATACCTATCATCTTAATATCTGCAAATGTTTTTGAAGAAGAAAAAGAAAAAGCACTTGAGCAAGGGGCTAATGCTTTTATAGGTAAACCTATTAGTGAGAGTGATGTTATTTTTACTCTAGAAACTTTTTTAGAGCTTGAGTTTATTCCAAAAGCTAAAAATACACCTTTTGACATCTTCTCAAAAGATCTTCTTTTACATATTACTCCAGAAGATAAAGCGTTAATAATCAAAGCAGCTCAAGATCTTAATACAACCCAGACACTTTCTATTCTTATGAAGTATGAAGCTACGAACTTAAATAGTGTTACATATTTAAGACAAAAAACTAATGATTATCAATTTAATGAGCTTATATCTTTCTTTTCCTAGGAGTTGATTAATAATTAGGCAGTTTATTTGTTGATTGTTATCCAATACAACACTAACGCAACACTTCTTTCATATAATTTTTCCCAGAAGTAAAGACTGTTTTTAACAATAGCCTCTGCTAATATCTCAAGTAATTTTATAAGGAAATGAAATGATAAAAAGTGTTTATAGATTAAGTTTACTTACTGGTTTACTTATTGGACTTGGTTCTAGCACATTAGTTGCAGCTGAAGAAGAAAGTTCAAAAAAATGGAATGAGTTTGGAAATGGATGGAGTATTACAGGTGATATTCGTGCAGGTTTTGTAGATTATGATTATAGTAATGCAAATAATTCACAAGGTTTTTATGCAACGCCTAGAATTTCAATAAATACACCTGAAGCAGGTGGTTTTTCCGCAAAAGCAACTGCTGGTTTTGCAACTGATTTTGGAAATAATGACGAAAATAAACAGAGTAAAAACTTTGTATTTAACGCAGCTAATCCAAAATCATTTTCAATACTTCAAGAAGCATATTTGAAATATTCAAATAGTGGTAATGAAATCAAAATTGGTCGTGAAGAGATTGACACACCTATGATTAGTAATGATAACTTTTATCTTGCTATACCAAATAGTTTTGAAGTCGCTCATTATACAAATACAATGATAGAAAATATGATGTTTACATTCGGTTATGTAGATAAAATGTCTGGTGTATGGGATAGTGGTGCTTACGATCCAATAAAGGCAGACTTAGGTGGTACTGATTTTTATAGTATGTCTCAATCAAGTTTTGTATCTGGTACAGATAAAGTTGCCGCTGATGATGCTGGTGCACTATATGCAGGTTTTGTTTTTAATGATGACACACACAAAGTTCAAGTTTGGGGATATAATTTCCGTGAACTATATAACGTACTTTTTACACAATATAACTTTAACAACAAAACTGATGGGTTTGCGTATGATCTTGGCTTACAATATATAAAGTTTGATGAAACAGGTAATCTAGCTTCAAATAACAATACAACAATCAATTACGACATTATGTCAGCTAAATTTGCTGGTACTTTTGATAATGGAATTAACTTTAATCTTGCTGCAATGAAATTTAGTGATGGTGAAGGTCAAGGCTCAACTGTAGCTGCATTTGGTGGATATCCATTCTTTGCTATGGGAAGTATTGTTCACTGGTTTAATGCAGGTAGTTTTCAAAATGCTGCAAACTATCAAGTTGCTGCTGGTTATGACCTTTCTAAAGTTGGTCTAAAAGGTATGAGTATTAATTTAAAACACGTATATACTGCCTTAGATTCTCAATACTCTAAAGCTTCGACAGGTGAAGGTCAAGATTTTCAAAAGACTTATGACTTAGGTGTAAGTTAC
This sequence comes from Sulfurimonas sp., assembly GCF_047622445.1. Lineage (GTDB taxonomy): Bacteria > Campylobacterota > Campylobacteria > Campylobacterales > Sulfurimonadaceae > Sulfurimonas. Next base: position 24,262 of record NZ_JBLHOE010000038.1, on the reverse strand, counting down.
TCACATGCTTCAGGTACTTACGTAAATCTTCAATACCAAATTGCGGATATTGATCATGAAGAAGATATTACTGGATTCCGTCTTATTGGTGGATATAAATTCTAATTCTAAAAATATAAAATATAAAATATAAAAAGGAAAAATAATGAAACATATGTTTATAAAAAAATTATCTATAGCAGCTTTACTGGCTGCTAGTCTTTCTGTTCAAGCAGCTGAAACGATTAAAGTTGGTGTATTACACTCGCTATCGGGAACTATGGCAATTTCTGAAACAACTTTAAAAGATACAGTTTTAATGATGATAGAAGAACAAAATAAAAAAGGTGGGGTATTAGGTAAAAAACTTGAGCCTGTTGTAGTTGATCCTGCTTCTAATTGGCCTTTATTCGCTGAAAAAATGCGTTCTCTTTTAACAAAAGATAAAGTAGATGTTACTTTTGGATGCTGGACTTCTGTTTCACGTAAGTCTGTACTTCCTGTTGTCGAAGAATTAAACGGAGTTTTATTTTATCCTGTTCAATATGAGGGAGAAGAATCTTCATACAATGTATTTTATACAGGCGCGTCTCCAAATCAACAAGCTATACCTGCAGTTGATTACCTAATGGAAGAGGGAGATGTTAAACGTTGGGTACTTGCTGGTACTGATTATGTTTATCCACGTACGACAAATAAAGTTTTAAAATCTTACCTTATGTCAAAGGGTGTTGCAGAAAAAGATATTATGATTAACTATACTCCATTTGGTCAGTCTGACTGGCAAAGTATTGTTTCAGAGATTAAGAAATTTGGTAGTACTGGAATGAAAACAGCTGTTGTTTCTACAATTAATGGTGATGCAAATGTACCTTTTTATAAAGAACTAGGAAATCAAGGTATTAGTGCTGAAGATATTCCAGTTGTAGCATTTTCTGTTGGTGAAGAAGAACTTGCAGGTATAGATACGAAACCACTTGTAGGTCATTTAGCAGCATGGAATTATTTCCAAAGTGCAGAATCTAAATCAAATGATGGATTTATTAAAAAATGGAAAGCTTATACTAAAAATCAAGATAAAGTAACTAACGATCCAATGGAAGCGACATATATTGGTTTTAATATGTGGGTACAAGCAGTTGAAAAAGCTGGAACAACAGATTCGGATAAAGTAATTGCTGCAATGGTTGGAATTAAGACTCCAAACTTGACAGGTGGAACGGCTGAAATGCTTCCAAATCACCACCTTACTAAACCTGTTTTAATTGGAGAAATTCAAGACGATGGACAGTTTGAAATTGTGTCTCAAACGAAAGAAGTAAATGGTGATGCTTGGTCTGATTTTCTTCCTGGAAGTAAAGATTTAATCTCAGATTGGAGAAGTCCTATTTCTTGTGGTAACTACAATGTAAAAACAAAACAATGTATAGGTAACAAAAAGTAAAAAGAGCTTAAGCTCTTTTTACTAAAAAAAGGAAATATATGAAAATAATACTTCTTAGTCTATTTTTTATCTCGACTATCTTTGCTAATAGCTTTGAGTCAGACGCTCAAACTTTAGTTCATAGCAGTATGAAAGAAAAAGCTAAAATTATTCATCAGTTAAGTATATCTTATCCTAATGAAGATCGTTTGACTTCCTTGTTTAGTTCTTTACTTAGCAATAAGTTATACTACAAAAAAACGGATGAAAGTTTAGTTTATCTACTAGAAAAAGATAAAAGTAATTACTATGTAGCAACAGTGTTTAGCTCACTCAAGTTGCCAGTGTCGGATAAAAGTGACTATAAAAAAGTCAAAACTACAAATAAATTAAGAAGTATTATTCGAAATAAATTATCTGAGCTTAACCTCTTTTCAAAAGATGCATCTCTGCGTTTAAGTGCAGCTAAGAATCTTTTTAAAAATTTATCAATAGACTCATTACCTTTAATTGATAAAGCTCTTAAAGGCGAAAAAAATTCAAATGTTAAAGAAATTTTACAAGGTTCTAAACTTATTCTTAGTGCTAAGTTTGGAGAAACAGAAGTTCAGAAAAAGGCAATAATAGCTCTTCAAGGTTCACTTTCACAAACAGCAATTCAATTTCTTGAAGAAATCAAGAAAGGGGATAATACGGAGCTTAGTACTTTAGCACAAAAGTCGATACTTAATATCGAATCAAACCGTTCAATTTATGCTTGGCTTGAAAAGGGATTTTTTGGACTTAGTCTTGGTTCTATCTTACTTTTAGCAGCTATTGGACTTTCTATTACTTTTGGTGTTATGAAAGTGATTAATATGGCGCATGGCGAATTAATTATGATTGGTGCATATACAACATTTACAATTCAGCAATTACTGCCAAACTTAATTGAGTATTCCCTATTAATAGCTATTCCTGCAGCTTTTATTGTAAGTGCTATAGTTGGTGTAATAATTGAGTATTTTGTAATAAGACATCTATACTCTCGTCCACTTGAAACTCTTTTAGCTACTTTTGGAATAAGTTTGATTTTACAACAGATTGTCCGTAGTGTATATTCTCCACTTAATCAAATTGTAGAAACTCCTCAATGGATGAGTGGTGCTTTAGAGATTAATAGTGCTTTATCTTTGACCTACAGTCGCTTATACATTATTATTTTTTCAATAATAGTATTTTTAGGAGTTCTATTTGTTTTGAAAAAAACGTCATTAGGATTGAAAGTCAGAGCTGTAACACAGAATCGTCAAATGGCACAAGCTATGGGAATCAAAACAGGTCTCATTGATGCAGTAACCTTTGGTTTAGGTTCTGGTCTCGCTGGTATCGCGGGTGTGGCATTGAGTCAATTAACAAATGTTGGACCAAATCTTGGACAAGCATATATAGTTGATTCATTTATGGTTGTTGTTTTTGGTGGAGTTGGTAACTTATGGGGTACTTTTATTGGTGCAATGACCATAGGTGGGCTAAATAAATTTCTTGAACCAAGTGTAGGTGCTATTTTAACAAAGGTACTAATACTTATTATGATTATTTTATTTATACAGAGGAGACCACGAGGTCTCTTCCCTCAAAAGGGTAGAGATGCACAGGATTAATACAATGCAAACAAGAACACCAGTTTTATTAAAAATATTTGAAAATGATAAAGCAGGAAAATATCTTTTCTCTGTTTTATTTGCCTTTGTAGTTTATATTGCTTTTGCGAATCTTTTTTTAGTTGAAGGTACATTTTTTCATATGTCAACTTTAACTGTGACACTCTTTGGAAAGTATCTAGCTTTTGCTTTACTTGCTTTAGCACTTGACTTAGTATGGGGATATATAGGTATCCTTTCTTTAGGTCATGGAGCTTTTTTTAGTCTAGGTGCTTATGCAATGGGAATGTACCTTATGCGCCAAATTGGAGATAGAGGAGTATACGGAAATCCTGAATTACCTGACTTTATGGTTTTTATGGACTTAAAAGAATTACCATGGTTTTGGTTTGGATTTGACAATATTTTCTTTACTATGTTTATGGTCGCATTAATTCCCTCAATTTTAGCTTTTGCTTTTGGATGGTTAGCATTTAGATCAAGAGTAACAGGAGTGTATCTTTCTATTATCACTCAAGCAATGACGTATGCGCTTATGTTGGCATTTTATAGAAATGATATGGGACTTGGTGGTAACAATGGACTAACTGATTTTAAAGACATTTTAGGGTATTCCTTGCAATCAGATGGTACGAGAGTAGCACTTCTTGTAATTTCTTTTATTGCTTTATTTGGAGGGTATCTCATGAGTCGTTTTATTGTTAAGTCAAAACTAGGTCGTGTTTGTGTTGCTATCCGCGATACAGAATTACGTACTCGTTTCCTTGGTTATAGAGTGGAGGAATACAAACTTTTTATTTTTGTTGTATCAGCTATTTTAGCTGGAGTTGCAGGTGCTTTATATGTACCTCAGGTTGGAATTATTAATCCAGATAGATTTTCACCTCTGTTTTCTATAGAGATAGTGATATGGGTTGCTATAGGTGGTAGAGGAACACTGTATGGAGCAATAATTGGCGCTTTCGTAGTTAATTTTGCGAGTACATATTTCACATCAGCTCTTCCTGAGGTATGGTTATATGCATTAGGTGTATTATTTGTAGTCTCAACCCTTTATTTACCTAAAGGTATCGTAGGTGTTATCGAAAAAATAAATCTTAAAAATTTATTGGCAAAGGTTAAATATGTTAGACAGTAGATTAAAAGTATCTGAAAACTTAGATGCCATTAAAAAGGGAGATACATTACTTTATCTTGATGGTGTAGATTTGAGTTTTGATGGTTTTAAAGCACTTAATAAACTCTCATTAACAATAGAATATGGTGAACTTCGTTGTATTATCGGTGCTAACGGTGCAGGAAAATCAACAATGATGGATGTAATAACTGGAAAGACAAAACCTGATGCTGGTGAAGTTATTTTTGGAACGGAAACTTCTCTTTTAGAATTAGATGAACCTGCTATTTCAAATCTTGGAATTGGTAGAAAATTTCAAAAACCAACTGTATTTGAAGGGCATAGTATTTTTGAAAACCTTGAACTTTCAATGAAAGCAGATAAACATTTTTTAACAACGTTATTTGCTAAATTAAATGGAGAGCAAAAAGATCACATTGAAGAAACTATGAAACTTATAGGCTTACAAGATTATATGCACACTGAAGCAGGCATACTTTCCCACGGTCAAAAACAATGGTTAGAAATTGGGATGCTTATAATGCAATCTCCAAAGTTACTGCTTGTTGATGAGCCTGTAGCTGGAATGACAGCAGGTGAAGTAGAAAAAACTGGTGAAATTTTAACGGAATTGGCAAAAGAACATAGTGTTGTAGTTGTAGAGCACGATATGGAATTTATTCGAAGTATTGCGAAAAAAGTTACAGTTTTACATGAGGGTTCAGTTCTTGCAGAAGGTTCAATGCAAAGTATTCAAGAAAATGAAAAAGTACGTAAAGTCTATTTAGGGGAATAACAGTGATAGCTATTAATAAATTAAACCAGTTTTATGCACAAAGTCATACCCTGTGGGACTTAAGCTTAGAGCTAGAACCGGGTAAATGTACTTGTATAATGGGACGAAATGGTGTTGGTAAGACAACTTTGGCTAAGGCAATTATGGGTCTTGTTTCTATAAAAGATGGTGAAGTGTTATTTGAAGGAAATGACATTAGTAAACTTGCTTCAGATAAGCGTGCTGGTTTAGGTATTGGCTATGTTCCACAAGGACGTGAGATATTTTCACAACTTAGTGTAAGTGAAAATCTTAAAATTGGGCTATATGGTAATCGTAACGGTCTTAAAAAAGTTCCAGAAAAAATATTTGAACTTTTTCCGGTTTTAAAAGAGATGCTACAACGTAAAGGTGGAGATCTCTCTGGAGGACAACAGCAACAACTTGCCATTGCTAGAGCATTATGTCTAGAACCAAAAATATTGATTTTGGATGAACCTTCTGAGGGGATTCAACCAAATATAGTACAGCAGATAGGTAGTGTAATTGACTACTTAACCAAAGAAGAAAATATAACTGTGATTTTGGTAGAGCAAAAATTACCTTTTGCAAGAAGGCATGGAGACAACTTTTTTATTATGGAAAGAGGTCAAGTTGCGGCTAAGGGTAACATGAGTGAGCTAAGTGATACAATCGTTCAGCAATACTTATCAGTATAAGATAAAAATTCTGTTCTCACTAAGAGTGCTTATATTATAAGCATTCTTATATGTAGAATAATTATTATGAGTGTTATAATTTTTATATAAAAGTATTCAAGGGTTTTATAAGTAGATGAGTTTAAGTTTAAATTTTACATCGCAAAAAGCAGAGCTCAAACGCTTGAAGTTACCAACACGATATTATCATTTTAATGATGATGAAAACTATGTGAAACTACTTAGTATAGGGGAAGGAATCTTTCCTAAAGATAAGATAAACCTCAAAATATCTCTTGATAGTAGTGATTGTATTATAAGTACAGAATCTGCAACTAAGGTTTATCCTTCCACTAAAGAATTTGGTATCAATCGCTTTGACTTTAGGCTCCAAAATAGCTCAAACCTTGAGTATATAAATGATGAACTTATTCTTTTTAAAGAGGCGAAATACTTACAGTTATTTACTCTTAAAACAGATAGTAGTTCAAGCTTTTTTTATGCAGATATTATTAGTAGTGGTAGAAGTTTTGAGCATTTCGACTTTACACAGATGTATGCTAGAAATAAGTTTATAATTGATGGAGAGTTGGAGTATCTTGAGAATTTTTCTATATCAGGTGACTTTTTGAAAGAGTATTTTATTCGCCATCATAGTGAGTCTTATGTTTATGCAAAAGTATATGTTAAAAGTGAAGATAATATTAAATTTGAGGAAATACTTAGAGGTTTGGGCTTTAACTCTTTCACCCTCACTCGTTCTAAAAAGATGCTTATTGGTGTAATTACTCAAAAGAACATAGGAAAGATAAAAAAAATGATTCATACAATATGGACCTCTTATCGAGAACAACGTAATGCAAAACCTTTTAATCTAGGAAAACAGTAATGGAGTCTCTTAGTTTTCTTATTATTTTTTGGTATGGAGTTTTACATGCTTTTGGTCCAGATCATTTAAGTGTTATAGCTAATTTCTCACTGGCAAAGTCTAAAAAAAAGACCTTTTTAATCACTGTTTTTTTTGCATTAGGTCACGGTTTAATGCTTTTCATCTTTGCTAAGATACTTCAAAGTATAGATATTCCCCAGAGTGTAACTAACTATGGAGATTTAATTAGCGCAGCGGTTATTATAGGAATGGGAATTTATCTTTTGTATATGGTTGTAACAGAGCAGATTCAGGTACGAGAACATTTTCATGATAATAAAAAGCATACACATATATATTTTGGAAAAGAACATGAGCATGATAAAAAAATAAATACTTCAGTCTTTGTTATGGGTGGACTAATGGGCATTGGCGGAGTAAGAGGTATGCTCGTTACTTTAAGTGCCGTGCAAAATGCTCAGGTTACATTACTTATGGTACTTATGTTTTCTCTTGGAGTCATGCTTGTATTTGTTAGCTTTGGAGTTCTTATGAGCTATCTTAATAGATACTTATCTACAAACATTCGTCATATGAGAGGAGCTTTCGCCATTGCTGGGATTAGCTCTATTATCATAGGCACAAGTGTATTATTTTAAAAAGGAAGTTATATGTTTTTAACACAACGAGAGCAAGAAAAACTAATGATTTATACTGCTGCAAAACTTGCACAAGAACGTAAAGAAAGAGGACTGAAATTAAATTATCCAGAATCTGTTGCTTTAATCAGTTCATTTATCTTAGAAGGTGCACGTGATGGTAAAAGTGTTAGTCAACTTATGGTTGATGCTTCGCAGGTGCTTTGTGAGGATGATGTACTTGAAGGGATAGCTTCTATGATTGATACCGTTCAAGTTGAAGGTACTTTTGATGATGGAACAAAGCTTGTAACAGTACATAACCCAATCCCTATTTCAAAAAGAACATTAGTTCCGGGTGAATATTTTATAGATGATGGCTACATTGAACTTAATAAAGATTATGAAAGTATAGTAGTTGAAGTTGAGAATCGTGGAGATAGACCAATTCAGGTTGGTTCACACTATCACTTTTTTGAAACGAATGCAGGATTACTTTTTGAACGCAAATCTGCTTACGGAATGCGTTTAAATATACCTTCGGGAACATCAGTACGTTTTGAACCTGGTTCTCATAAAGAAGTGGAGCTTGTTACATTTGCAGGCAAGCGTTATATAAGTGGTTTTAATGGTTTAGTTGAAGGTTTTTTGGATGATAAAGATGTCAAGCTAAAAGCCTTTAATAAACTTACTCAATTTTTAGGAGAAGGAAAATGAAAATCTCTAAACAAAAATACGCAGGAATGTATGGTCCAACGACTAATGACAGATTTCGTTTAGCAGATACTGAACTCATTGCCAAGATAGAAAATGATTTTACTCTTTATGGTGAAGAAAGCAAGTTTGGTGGTGGAAAAAATATTCGTGATGGGATGAGTCAATCAACTACAATTGTAGATAGTGCAAATTTGATTATTACAAATGCAGTTATTATGGACTATACGGGGATTTATAAAGCAGACATTGGAATTAAAGATGGTCTGATTATAGCTATTGGTAAGAGTGGAAATCCAGATAACTGTGATGGTATTACTAAAGGCTTAGAGATAGGCGCAAATACTGAAATACTTTCTGCTGAGGGGAAAATTATTACTGCTGGTGGGATTGACTCGCACATCCATTTTATCTCTCCAGGTCAGATTGATGAAGCACTTGCATCGGGTGTGACTACGATGATAGGTGGGGGAACTGGACCTAACACTGGAACAAATGCAACTACTTGTACTCCTGGAGCATGGAACATTCATAAAATGATAGAGTCTGTTGAAAATATTCCTGTGAACTTTGGTTTCATGGGTAAGGGAAACAGTAGTAATCCTGATGCTCTTCGCTCGCAAGTCGAAGCAGGAGCAATGGGTCTCAAACTTCATGAAGATTGGGGATCAACTCCAAAAGCTATAGATACCTGCCTAAGTATTGCTGATGAGTATGATGTACAAGTTGCCATTCACACAGATACTCTGAATGAATCAGGTTATGTTGATAATACTATAGACTCTTTTAAGGAACGTACGATTCATACATTTCATAGTGAAGGGGCAGGTGGTGGACATGCCCCTGACATAATGAAAGTAGCGGGTTTAGAACATATTTTACCTTCATCTACAAACCCAACACTGCCTTTTACTAAAAACACGATTGAAGAGCATCTTGATATGTTAATGGTCTGTCATCATTTAAGTCCTAAAATTCCAGAAGATGTGAGTTTTGCAGAGTCTCGTATACGTGGAAATACAATTGCAGCTGAAGATGTTTTACATGATATAGGAGCGATTTCGATTACTAGCTCAGATTCTCAGGCTATGGGAAGAGTAGGGGAGGTTATTATGCGTACATGGCAAGTTGCCCATAGTATGAAAAAGCAACGTGGAGCATTGAGTGAAGATAATGAAAAAGATGATAACAATCGCATAAAACGCTACATTGCGAAATACACTATCAATCCAGCTATAGCTTGTGGAGTTGATGAGCATATAGGTAGTGTTGAGGTAGGAAAAATGGCGGACCTTGTATTGTGGGATAGAGCCTTTTTTGGAGTAAAACCAGATATTATCATTAAAGGTGGTTTTATTGCACTGAGTATGATGGGTGATTCAAATGCTTCGATTCCAACTCCGGAACCAAATATGTATCGTCCAATGTTTGGAAGTCTTGGTAAGGCAAGTGCTTCGATCAGTACTCTTTTTACATCTAAGTATGCTTTAGATAATGGTTTACAAGAACATTTAGGAACAAACAAAAAACTTGTAGCGGTTAAAAATACAAGAAAGATTACTAAAGCCTCAATGAAATTAAATAATTTTATAGGGGACATCCAAGTGAATCCAGATACGTATGATGTAACTGTTGATGGTGAACTCATTACATCAGAGTATATGACTGAGCTTCCAATGGCACAAAAATACTTTCTATTTTAGGACAAGAATGATTAAAAAAGTAATTCAAATAGCGCACAATACACAAGCAGATGATACAGTGCCTTTAAGTTGGTTTGATATGCAAAAACCAAATCTCAGTGCACTTACTCAAAAAAATATTTCATTTATCATGAAGGTGAAGTTTACTCATCTACATGAAAACGACACTTTGATATGCGATGATGGATATCGTATAAAAATACAAAAAAGTGAAGATGAAATATACATTTTTGAATTTAAAAACCATTTAGACTTTGCTCGAGCTGCATATGAGATTGGAAACCGTCATCAGCCTATCTGCATAGAAGATTCGAAAATTACAGTTTTGGATGATATGTCTTTAGCTGACATTGTTTTACAATTAAAAGGCAACGATGGTATTTCTGTTACAAAAACACAAGGATATTTTAAACCAAACGGAAAAGCGAATCATGTCCACTAAGGCATTAAGCCGTTTTATGCAACTACTAGATGGAAGTTTTCCATCAGGTATTTTTGTTCACTCCTTTGGTTTAGAATCGCATGTTGTTTTAGGAAAAGTTACTAGAATAGATGAACTTGAGATATATTTACATAATATTATTATAGATCAGTATCAAAAATTTGAATTTAGTTTTATAGAAAGGATTTTCAAGCATTTATATGAGAATAATCTAAACGCTTTACTCAGAGAAGATAATAATTATTCGGCAATGCTTAATTTTGAGTATGCAAAGGCTTCGCATACGATAGGACATAACTATTTCAAACATATAAATAAAGATATTGAAAAAACAATAGTTAAAGAATATTATAGTGCCCTTCTTAAAAAAGAAGGTATGGGGAATGAGTTAGCAGTATTAAGTGCTTATGCTTACGAAATTGGATTAGATAAAGAATTACTAATGATGTTGTGGTGTAAAAAAAGTTTGATAACATTATCTGCTTGTACATTGAAAATATCACGTATTAAACCTAGTGAAATACAGCAAATGTTATTTCAATTTGATGATAAAATAGAAAATATTATAAATAAATCGCATCAACATGTAGAAAACTTCAATCCACTTTTTGAAGAAGTGGTTTATCAGCATCTACATTTAGAACCTAAATTATTTATGACATAAGGGATATTATATGAGTATTAAAATTGGAATTGCTGGACCTGTTGGCAGCGGAAAAACATCCATAATTGAGTCTTTGACAAATATGTTAAAAAAGCAATATAAAATTGGTATTGTTACGAATGATATCTACACGACTGAAGATGCAAACTATCTCAAAGAACATCTTGATATTGAAAGTAATTTAGTAGTAGGCGTTGAAACAGGTGGGTGCCCGCATACTGCAATACGTGATGATATATCTATGAATCAAAAGGCTTGTGAAGATTTAGAAGCAGAGTTTAATCCCGACATAATTTTTGTAGAAAGTGGTGGAGATAATCTTTCTGCCACCTTCTCATATGAACTCGTAGATTACTACCTATATGTAATAGATGTTGCACAAGGTGGAGATATTCCAAGAAAAAAAGGAGCAGGGCTTCTTTTTAGTGACCTGCTTGTTATAAATAAAACAGATTTAGCACCTTATGTGAATGTCGACTTAGAACTTATGAAGTCTGACGTTAAGAAAACTCGTAACAACAAGCCTTATTTATTTATCTCAAATAAAGATACTAAAAGTCTTGAAAATATAAAAGATTGGATATTGGCACTTCTTGAGTAACTAATCAATACTTCAATCATATGTGATAATATCAATGTTATATTAAACTAAATGTATTACTTATATGTATGATAGAAGATGAGACTTTTAAATTAGTAAATATTTGCTCACATAGTTCATTGTGTGAATTATCTATTCGTAATAGTAAGTCCTTGATAAGTCCGTACGATATTATTTATTTTAGAATAGTTTGATGAGTTATGATTAGCTTTAAGAAATAACGATGAGGTTGATTGACCGGACTGTTCATCACTTGGTCGCTGGTTCGAATCCAGTATCCGGAACTATACTTCTTTAAACCCCTTTAACAGGATGTTCCCAACAATAGTTTTTCTTACTATACCCAAATAAAGTAAGTATAAAAAAGAATAATCTAGCATACAAAAGTTTGATTACATTAGTAAAGCCTAATCAATCTTTAACATCAGGATTCAAGACCTTACAAAACTCTTTGAGATATTTTTTATCTAAAATACTTTCTATATTGTTGTTAACATAGATGGTCTTAGCTACAGATAGGTCGTGCTCGGCTGATAAGACGACGACAGGAATATTTATATTTTCATCTTCCATGTACTTGAGAACTTCTGAACTTATTCCATCTTCTAAATAAAAATCTAAAATTATCATATCAAATGTTTGAGAGCTAAGTATATGTTTAGCTCCATTATTTGTATTTGTAAACGTTAATTTAAACTTTTCTTCCAAATAATACTGTAGGAGAGTTCTATGTGTATGACTATCCTCGACAATAAGTAAATGTTTTGAATCTTTTGGAGATTTTATAATACAGTAGGAGTTTACTACCGGGTCTAGTGTTGGAATCATTACATGAAAACAACTTCCTTTGCCTAATTCGCTTTCAACCCATATTCGTCCATGATGTAGTTTTTCAATGATTTTCTTACATATCATGAGTCCTAAACCACTTCCGGATGCACTCTTTTGGTATACATTATCTATCTGTGTAAATGAATTAAATAATTTCTTCTGATCTTCTTGGGAAATACCTACACCAGTGTCACATACTGAAAATTTATATCCTTTTTCATTTTCATCGTAGCCGATATTTAATTGAACTTCACCATGCTCAGGTGTAAACTTGATAGCATTACTAATCAAGTTCAATAACACCTGCTTAAAGAGCTTGGCATCAAGCATTAAGTACAGGTGTAAGTCCAGAACTACATTGAGTGTAATGTTTTTTTGTTGCGCCATTGGTATACTAAGCATTTCTACTTCTTGGAGTATTAAATAGATACTACTTGAGCTAGGGTTAAATTTCATTTTACCAGCTTCAAGTCTTGCAAAATCTAAAATAGTATTTACAAGTTCTAAGAGATTATTCCCTGCGATATTGATTTTTTTGAGATACCCTTTGATATTTTCTGGTGTATCTTCACGACGCATTAAAATCTCCGAGTAGCCATTTACTGCAGTTAACGGTGTTCGTAGTTCATGAGACATACTTGATAAAAACACATCCTTAGCGCGGTTAGCACTTTCGGCTTTTTCAGCGTACTCTATAAGTGAGAGCTCACGTTCTTTGATAGATAAATTTAATTCAAGCGCTTCAAGTAACAAGATAAGTATTTCTGTTAGGTAGAGCTTATTTGAAAGAGGTTGAAACGAGATTGCTATGTAGAAGTTGAACTCTTTATATTTAATTCTTTTCATAACGTTATATTCTGTACTGCTAAAGGGATGTGTTTGAACTTGAATATCTTTGATAGCCCAAGGAAGTATGTCTTGCAGGTTTTTATTAATCTTGTCTATGACATGTGTTTGGATGTCTATCTCTGTGTTTAATGGAAGTTCACGTTTTGAAAAAATAAAGTTAATGGAGTTAATAGCTTTTAAACCAGCACTTAAAGATAAGAAAGCATTTGTAGAAAATTCTTTGAGAGGTTTATCCATTAGTTTATAAAGCTTGTTTGTCATATCTGTTAAGTCATCAAAATTTTTCTTTTGATTTTCTACGTTCTTCTCTTTTGATGCTTGTTTAATATTTGCGATGAACTTATGCCATTGACTATGGATATCTTTGAGCTCATTTAAATTTATCCCTGTAGCTTTTAAAAGGTCTGATTGTTCTTCAAAGTTTTCTAAGAGGTAATGAAACTTACATTCTGAAGGATTATTTACAATTGAATCGAGACTTAGCAAATTTGGAGCATCACTTTTAATAAAGTTTTCCACTTTCGCGTAATTTTCTTTATGCATTGATAATGCACTATATATTTTATCAAGCATCCAAATAGATGAATTGTTAGAAATATTGTTTGCAATTTTTGTTCTCTTGTGTTGCGTACTAGTAATAATAATATGTTCCGTCATTGCTAGAAGTTTAGATAATGAAGAGAAAGTACTTTTAACTAAAGGGTCAATTGATGACATTTGATACAGTAGTTGATTTATACCAAAAAAGGCGTATTTTACCTTTGCATTATCAAGTTTTATTTCTGCATGAATATAACCAACTTTAGAAATACGTTCTACATAGTATTGATCTAGAGGAGCACTGTAAATAAAAATAATAAATTCTTTTACTTTCTCAAGAAAAGATTCAATATTTATGTACTTGAAGTAGCTATTTACTTCTTTGTCATCTTTGAGGTATTCACGGTAAAACTTTTGAATAAGAACAGAACTGATTACGGGTAGTACTTCATGAAGTTTATTACGTGCTTCTGCATCTTCTTGTGTGACGTTGAAGGTACTCAGTAGAAGATTAATATCTAAGCTATGCATAGTAGTTATTCCTAGTTGTGTTATCTTGTGAAAAAATTATATCATAGATTAAAAATATTATAAGAAATAGCTTTGCAAACATTATGCATATTCCTTATCTATACTGAGGAATAAAATAAGAAGGAATTATTATGAAAAAAGTATTAATAAGTACTTTAGCATATGACGGAGGGAAGTCCGGCATCGCTAATTATATTGAAAATGTTGTAAAGGCCTTAAGTGTAAATAGTTCTATTGAGCTTATTGTAAATGAAGATGAAGTGAAATATTTTAATAATATTTCTGAAAATATTTCTTTTAGAATAGTTCCCAGATTCTATGCAAAACCACTTTTTAATGTAGCGTGGCACCTTTTTGTATTGCCATTTATGATTAAAAAGGACAGGTATGAATGGATGTTTTTACCAGCTGGTAATCGTCGTTTAATGTGCTTTTACCCCATTAAAACATTTGTTACTATGCATGATTTATCACAGTTTCATGTACAAAACAAGTATGATAGATTTCGTATGATTTATATTAAAAAAGTGATACCATTTTTTTTAAAAAGTGCAGACAAAATATTTACAGTGAGTGAAAATACAGCAAATGATATGGTCACTCATTACAAAATGAAAAGAGAAAATCTCATTGTAAACTACAACGGTGTAAATACTGAAAAATTCATGCCACTTCACCAATGGGAGAAAAAAGTGAAGCCATACATTCTTTATGTAGCGAGAATAGAACACCCTGGTAAAAATCATCTTAATTTAATTAAAGCATATGAAAAGCTAGACAAGATATATAAGGAAAAGTACGACTTGTATCTTGTTGGAAGTGACTGGAATGGTGCAGAGGTTGTTCATAAGTATGCGAATGCATCTTCAGATTCTAAAAGAATAAAGTTTTTAGGTTATGTTGAAAACAGTGCCTTACCAAAGTACTATCATAATGCTTCACTTTTTGTATTTCCTTCTTTTTATGAGGGCTTTGGAATTCCGATTCTTGAAGCGATGGCAAGTGGTGTGGCTGTAGCATCTTCATCTACATCTTCACTTCCTGAGGTTGGAGGCAATGCTGCTTTGTATTTTGATCCAGAATCTCCTGTCAGTATTTCAGAAGTCATCTCTACCATACTTGGAGATTCAAGATGTCGAGAAAACATGTCTACCCTTGGCTTAGAACAGGTAAAAAAGTTTACTTGGAGTAAGCATATTGAGATACTTCAAAACAATGTATAGACTGCAAGCTTACTGCAACAAAGTATGAGATACTTCTAAAAATAAGGAGTGACAAATGCAAACTTTATACAAATATATACAAAGTAATTTATTTCCATTAACTAAAAAGGTATTTCTTCCTCGGATAAATATTATGGGTGTTTCTTTTATCAATGCAACAATGCAAGGAGCCATTAGAGGGATTAAAGCAAAGGTGAAAAATAAAGAAAAAACAAATATATATTTTATTAATGCAGATACTCTCAATAAGACATATTCTATACCTTCTTTAGAAAGTATTTTAGGTAAAGCTTCATGTGTGTTCCCAGATGGAAGTGGTGTGAAAATGGGGTGTAAAATGATGCGTACACCACTCAAAGAAAACCTTAATGGAACTGATATGTTTCCTTTTATTTGTCAGATGGCAGAAGAAGAAAAGCTAAAAGTATTTTTTTATGGAGCAAAAGATGGTGTGGCTTTAAAGATGAAAGAGAAGTTACTTAAAGATTTCCCGTCTCTAGAAATCGTTGGTGTTGCAAATGGGTATGACCTTCATGATAATGAAGTGATAAATATGATAAATCATTCAAAAGCTGATATTGTTTTTGTTGCTAAAGGTGCGCCATTACAAGAAGAGTGGATTCATACTCATTCGTATCGAATCGCAGCACCGATTGTGATTGGAGTAGGTGGTTTGTTTGATTTTTACTCAGGAAATGTATCTCGAGCTCCTTTATGGATGAGAAAAGCAGGCATAGAATGGGTATATCGTTTCATGCTAGAACCACAACGGATGTTTTATCGTTACATTATCGGGAATCCACTTTTCTTAATGAGAATGTACCTTTGGAATAAAAAACAAAAAACAAAACGTTTGAAAAAATACTACGAATTGAAAAATATAAAAGAAGTTAATTCTTATCTACCTACTATGTCATTTATGACATATAGTTTATATCCTTTACTCAAAAGAATTTTAGATGTTGTATCAGTATTTATTGCAATGCTTTTTTTATCTCCTCTTATGCTAGGTGTAGTCATCTTGATAAAACTAGAGAGTAAAGGTGCTGCTTTTTTTCATCATAAACGAGTTGGACGTAATGGAAAAGTATTTAACATGTATAAGTTTCGTTCTATGGTTGAAAATGCAGAAGTGTTAAAAGAATCTCTTATGGGTATGAATGAATCAAAGGATGGAGTCATTTTTAAAATAAAAAGTGATCCACGGATTACAAAGGTTGGTAAGTTTATACGAAAATGGAGTATAGATGAACTTCCGCAATTATTTAACGTTCTACGAGGAGATATGAGTTTAGTAGGTCCTCGTCCACCACTTCCCTCAGAAGTAGAAGGTTATACAAGTGATGATCTTAAACGTCTTCATGTTGCTCCAGGGATTACATGTTATTGGCAAATATCAGGGCGAAGCGAGATACCATTTAAGCAACAGGTTGATTTAGATAAAAAATATATTTCTACATGCAGTTTATGGACAGATATCAAAATACTATTTGCAACAGTTCCAGCAGTATTAGCAGGTAAAGGTGCATATTAATCCAAGTCTACGTGCAATCTTTTTGCAAGTAGGTTTACTAAACTAAAAATAAAAGAAAGGGTAAATTATGTTAGAGATTCAAAGAGAATATAATGACGAATATATCGTGTATGACTTTATTGGTTCAATCAATACAACAGATTTAAAAGTAGTTCAAAAGATGTTGCGTGAAGATATTAGTAAAACATATGCATTTATTTTTAGTTTTCGATATTTAAATTATATTGATATGGATGCTGTTGAAATGTTGGAAGAAGTTTATTTACTTGGAATTAACAATGCATGTGAAATGATAGTTTGTAGTCTCAATCCTCAACCAGCAATGATGTTAGAAGTTTTTCAAACTGATAAAATGTATACCATTAAAAAAAGTCTCAAAGATGCTAAAGATATGTTTGAAGGAGAAGATTATGAAGCTCTGTATTATAGTTAATAATGAGATGAATTTCTTGAACCTACATACGATGAGTATTGCAGGTAAAGAGATTGTTGAGTACTGGTTGGAATGGGCAAGATATAAAGGCTATGAAACCCTAGATATTTATCTTTCAAACAAAGATGAAGAGACTCAACTAACAGAGTACTTTGAAAATCTTTATGGGGTGAAGCTTGTTTATAGACATATCGATGAACAAGGTTCGATTGATAAAAATTGTCATACATATAGAGGAATTGGTATTTTTTTAGATAACAATGAATATAAAAAGTTTAAAAGTTTAGATGACGTTTTAGTCTTTGAACAAATCTTAATTCAAAATCCTTTAAAGTATTCATCTCTCGCAGGTTATGGAAAGTCAGAACAGATTCATATAGGAAAAGATGTATATATTCATGAGTCAGTCAAACTTTTTGGAAATGTATTTATTGGAGATAATTGTAGGATTGAACAAGATGTAGTTATTGAAGATAGCATTATTGACAAAGGTTGCAATGTTAAGGGTGGGTCTATAGTTATAAATTCTCATATTACTCAAAATATATACATGAATACACAGCTTTATTTAAAAGATAAAGCCTTATTTGAATCACATATATATGATGTAGTTCAAAAGAGAAATTTAGTACATAGCGGTCTTTGTATAAAGAACTAAATACGTAGAGGAGAGAAGAGATGATACTAGCAATCGCAGGTGGAACAGGATCTGGTAAGACTACAGTTTCTCGCGCCATGAAAGAGAAGTATAGTACACGTTTTAATATTAATGTTGAAGTTATCTCTATGGATAACTACTATAAAAATGAAAAGAATGAAGTGTTTGATAATTATGATCATCCTAAAGCTTTTGATATGGATTTATTATATAGTGATCTAAGTACATTCTTATCTACAGGCAACATTGCAAGACGCTCTTATGATTATGTTACCAAAGAGTCTCATATTGTAAATACGCAATGTGAAATTCATATTTTAATTTTAGAGGGTCTTTATTCTTTTTATGAAGCGAGAATAAGAGATATTTGTAGTATTAAACTTTTTTTAGATGTTCATAAAGATATACGACTAAAAAGAAGAATTAAACGTGATTTGAGAGAGCGAGATATAACGCTAGAAGAAAATATGAAAATGATAGATAACTTTGTAAATGAGATGCATAAAAAGTATGTCATCCAACAAAAAACAATGGCAGATAAGCTTTTTACACAAAGTGAGGATGTTTTAGCACTTATATAACATTTTATGCTATTATTTAAAATATTTAGTTAAGAGAGTCAAGATGGAGAATAAACCATATATTATAGCTGTTGATGATACTCCTTATAACCTCGAAGTATTGACAATGATTTTAATGGATATTGATGCAGAGATAGAGTGTGTAGAGTCTGGAGCCCAAGCATTGCAAATGATCAATACAAGACAACCAGACTTGGTTTTGTTAGATATCTTAATGCCAGAGATGAATGGCTATGAAGTCTGTGAAAAATTAAAAAGCAAACCTGAAACAAATCATATACCAATAGTATTTTTATCCGCACTCGATGACATTGATAGTAAGATGAAAGCATTTGAAGTAGGTGGAGTGGACTATATAACAAAACCATTTAATACTTTAGAAGTTGCAGCAAGAGTAAAAACGCATCTTAAACAACATTATATGCTTGAAGAGATGAATGTCTTACTAAAAGAATCCTTTCATGAAATCTATACTCCCTTAGGACTCATAAAAAGTTCTCTTTCTCTTTTAGAACTTGAAAAAGCTGATAATGAACACATTCAAAGTATTAAAGCCTCGGTGCAGTCTTTGCACTCTATTTATGAAGATATGTATTATGCTATAAAAAAAGAAGTACGAGCATATCCTTCCGAGTGGATAGACTTAGAACAGTTTCTCAAAGATAGGGTAAAAGTATTTAAACCTCAAATGAGTTATAACAAATTAAAATTTGAGATAAGCACTTCCATTGATTCCCCAATGATTAAAATGAATATTACTGAACTTGAAAGATTAATCGATAATTTATTTTCAAATGCAATCAAGTATGCAAACAAAGAAAGTACAGTTCACGTAAATATTTCACCATCAAATGAGAAAATTAAGCTAGAAATTTCCAATAATTCAAAGAAAATAAAAGATCCCCAAAAACTTTTTGATGAACTGTATCGTGAGGATCACAGTGTTATGGGACTTGGGATAGGCTTAAGTATAGTGAAAAAGATATGTGACAAATACAACATTAGTATTAATGTAGACTCAAATGATGATACGACAAGTTTTATACTACATTATGAGGAGAAATAATGAAAATTTTACTTTTAGAAGATGAAGAGATACTTTGTAATAATATTGCAAGGTTTCTAAGTATTAAAGGACATGAAGTTGATAGTTACAATGATGGTGGAGTTTTACTTGATGAAGCAAATTTATTTGAATATGACTTTTTTATTTTTGATATTAATGTTCCTGATGTAGATGGTTTTGAGCTTTTAGTATACATCAAAGATAAAAAAATAGAAACACCGTTAATCTTTATAAGTGCAATGGTAGGGATTGAAGAGATCAGTAAAGGTTTTAATCTTGGTTGTAGTGACTACTTGAAAAAACCATTTGAATTAGAAGAACTAGAGTTAAGATTAAATAATATCAAAACTAGTTTTACAACGCATGAGAGGATTGATCTACCTAATGGTCTAGTATATGACTTCGATGCAAAAGCTGTTTTTGAAAATGAAAATAGTCTAGAGTTATCAAAAAAACAAAGTGAAATACTCTATATATTAATGAAGCATAACGGTCAAGTTGTGAGCTTTGATACCATCGCTGATTATGCGTATGAAGATGATTTCCGTGATATGCACACAATCTCAAGCCACATTAGAGATATTCGTAAAGTTATAGGTTCTGAGGTAATTAAAAATGTTCGAGGTGTTGGGTATAAGGTTGTTTTGTAAATTAAAGAGTTTAGACCAACTTATAAAAACTAAAGGTAATTTATGAAAATAACAAATTCTATGCTATTTGATGTAAACTTAACACAATTAGAATGTTACTATAAAATAATTGAAGAACTGAAAAGTAGTATTCCTGAAGAGTCAAATTATGTAATTAAAATTGAATTTGACAATAGTGATGAAATTCAGTTTATTTACCCTCTATTTTTAGTTTATATACTGAATTTTTATGAATTACTGCAAACTGAGAGAAAATATCAATCTCAAGATATTAGAATAATTCTAAATATTGAAGGGTTGACTTCTTCTGTCCAAAAATATATACATACATACTTAACACAGTATATAGATTGTAATATTATTTTAGTGGTTGATACCACCTATGGAGATAGGTATAAAGCACCATCTGTTTTTACTGATAAAAAAATACTTTTATATACTACCGAAAAAGAAAATAATCTAACGCTTTTAAGAAAACAAAAATACAAGTTCCTACCGATTATAAAAATTGCCAATAATTGTTTTAATGAAGCTTTTGAAGATAAAGATTATTGGACTAAAAATAAGGATACAAATAAACCTGAAAAAATTTCTAGTTTTTATAATCGAAAGCTATTTTATAAGTCTTTACAACTTGAAACAATTGAGCAAGGGGCATATAAAGATAAAAGTGATAACGTTTGGACTGATATATTTGAGACATATTTAGAACTTACCAAAAATGGTGCCTATATCACAAATAAATTTAAAGAAATTTTTAGAGAAATTGTAGAGAATATACAAAAGCATACTAGAATAGATAATATTTCAGCAAATGGGTATATATCATTTTATAGAAATAGAGCTCAAAACTTATATGAGTTGATTGTATCTGATGATTATGAAAAAGGATTTTTACATAAATATAATGAGACTATTAAAGAAGAAATCAAAAAAGAAAAAATAGACAGTATTGCTTGGAAAGATTATAATAAAATTTTAACAGATTTTAAAAATAAAGAATATAAAAATATTTTAAAAAATATTTTTAATTTAAATTATGTTTTATCGGCTCAATCTGAAAGAATCACAAAACACTTTGGTATGCCTTTACTTTTGAAAATAGTTTATCAACTTGAAAAACTCTCAAAAAAGAAATATAACAATAATTCTTCTGTAAATCTAGAAATTTATCTGAACAAAGATGAGTTATCTTTTTTAATTACATATAAGAATGGCATAGCAACGGTAGACCCATTACCTAATCATGTAGTAAAAGGGACATATTTTCATTTATCTTTTCCTCAAGATCTTAACTTAGAGAATCCCGCAATTATCACTCAAAAGCCACTCAAGCTAACTTCTAAATATTACAAAGAACTTTTAGAAGATAAAGAAAAATCACTAGAGGGACACCTTGTAAATTTTCAATATTATTTTGATATAGAATATCAAAGTGAATTGACGAATGAAATAACTGCTGTTATAATTGACTATTCAAAAATAAAAGAGACTAGTAATTTTTTAAGAGATTTATATTCATTTGCTTTTTTAAATTCTGTTCAAGATATATTGACAGTAAATTATCCTATAGAAGAAAATATAGAATATCTAAAACTTTTAAGTGAAACTACAAATTTATCAAAAATATGTAATATGGCTTTTTTGAATAAAGAGTATCCTCAAGTTTTTTTTCTAGGAGGTAATAATTATCAAGAAATGTGTGATATTAATACTATGTTATCTCAAAGCTATAATTACAATAAAAGAAATTTCTTAGAAACTTCTCAAGGAAAAGGTATTATAAATTTAACGTCTAATCTCTTTTATACAAATAATCAAAATAAACAAATATTTTTTCCATTCGAACTTTTTTTACCTAATCCAAAGAATAAAAATGAACTATTGTATACTTTAATGCTTGATAGTTTTTTAGAACTTGATGGAAATTACGAAAAAATCCATCTTGATTTAAAGGATGGTTTCCATATAAAAAAGTTTTATTATTTAAAATATATTTTTGAAAACTCTCAATGGGTAAAACTTTTAGCATTTGATTTAGCAAAGAAAATTAAAAATGAATATTCAGAATTTGAAAACATTGTATTTGTAGGGATTGAAAAATATTCTTCTTCATTTATATCAGAACTAGAATTCCTTTTGGGTATTAGATTACATAATTATATAGTGAGTGATTTAGAGAATGAAACAATTTTAAAACAATTTGATGATTTTAAAAAACTGCATAGTGACAATAGATTTATATTTATTCGTCCTAGCGTATTTGAAAGTAATATTGATAAGTTGATTAAAGATGTAAAAAGCTATGAAAAATATGCACTTATAGAACTCACAAAAGATACGAAAGATTCAGATAATTGGATTGCCACTTATAGTAAAAACTTAAAAAATGTACTTGAATCAGCTTCTAAATGTTCTATGTGTTTTGAGGAAAATCAACCTTTGTATGCGATAGATGATGACAAATATAATATTAAAGATTTATACCACACTCATGATGAATATCAAGTAGATGATAAAGTTTTCGAAGTTTCATGGAAAAATGTTGTCTATTTTCCACATATTGAAAGAAATACAAATCATTATTTATACTACATACGCACAACACAATTTTTTAAAAATAATAAAGATGATATTGAAAAATATTTTAAAAATATAGAGTTTAAAAGAGATGAAAAAGTTCCTGTTATTTTAACATCAACACATAATACTAATGCTGAATTTGTAGCCCTTATCAATGAAATAGTTTTCGAAAATGATGCTATCGTTCATAGTCTTAGTTTAAATAACAAAGAGCAAGGTTACTTTTCTATAGACCACCTTACAGCTAACTATCAAGGTAAAGAAAAATACTATAGCTTTTATTTCGTAGATGATGCCATTTCTAGTGGTGAGGCTTTTAGATATATCTATAGTGTTCTGAGTAGTTTTTTTAAGGATACGTTTCAAGCTGTTTTTACATTGACAGATAGAATTAATGAAAAAGATTTAAAGTTATTTAATACATATTATAAAGAATTTCATTCTTATATAAAAATAAATATCCACCCTATTAAAACAGGATTTGAAAACTGTTATTTATGTGAGAGAGAGAAAACATTTGAAACGATTGCGACTGATTCTTCTTTGGTAACCATTAAACACACATTTCAAAAAAAAGCAAAAGATTTGGCAAAAAAAAGTGCTTCTGAAATAGAATATGAACCTCTTGAAGACATACCAGATCTAAAAAACTATCTAAGGATGTCATCCACAGAATATATTTATCAGCATATAGATGAGTTCAAAACGCCAGAAAATATTGAAAAAAAAATTGACAATTATTACGAAACTAGAGTTAAAGAATATTTTCAAGAAAATTATCTCAATAATAAGCCACTAACTCCTGAAATTGATAAGTTCTTAAAGATTGAATCAAAAATAGCTTTTTTAAAAAGTTTGGCATTCCCAAAAGTTTATTTCTTTAAAACATTAAGAAAAAGTATTCATAAATATATTTATGAAGAGATAAGAAAATTCACAAATATAGATAGAAAGAATATTAATATTGTTCCAATTTTAACTAACACTGATTATCTTGAACTTGATAAAATAGATAATATAAAAGGGTTGGTATCATATTATAAAAAGAAAAAAAGAACAACTATGGACTATTTTAGTTTTTTACTTTCTTTAGGAAGTTTTTTGGGGGTAAATCATATACTTTCTTATGAAGTGATAATATACTATTATAACTTAACTAATGAAATAAAGAAACCAGAAAAATATTGTTACAAAAGTCTACTTGACATGTATCCAATAGCAGTTAAACAGTTAACAGCATATAGTAAAGAAAAATCAAAATATTTTGAACGAGAATTAGCTGATTTTTATACAAAAGTACCTTTTGAATATACAAGAATGTTCTCAAGAATTTTTGGACTCTTTGTTGAGAATACTAGTCATTTAGATATAGACACTCAAATATTTGATAACATCATAAAAGAAAATACTATTGATAAACAAGTAGAATACTTTAAAATATATTTAGAAAAAAAAATCTTAACAGAAGTTGAAAATATCAATATACAAAGTATTAGTATAGATATTAATGAGGATATT
>NZ_JBLHOE010000037.1:0-30405 GCF_047622445.1 Sulfurimonas sp. | reverse complement strand
TATTTGGGAAAACTACCATACTATGGAAGAAATTGAGTTATTTGGTGGAGATGAATTTACTGGTGGAGTAGGTGCATGTGAGCCTAGTTTTACTAAAAATGGTAAATGGTCTACGGGTTGTTGTTAATAAATGGATATTTTTTTAAAATCAGTTTCTGCACTTAACGACGAAACAAGAATCTTATTACTACGTTTTTTAGACAAATATGGTGAAGTATGTGTATGTGATATGCAAGAATCACTCGACATGATTCAATCACGTCTTTCTCGCCATCTTAAGATTCTAAAAGAAGCTGGTTTTTTGAGAGTAGAACGTAAAGGAACTTGGGCATATTATTCTATAAGAAATCCACTGGATCGCTTTAGACTAGAAGCTTTAGAAGAAATAAGATACTTAGATATGGATATTCCAAAATTAAAAGAACTATCTCAAAATGGAGAATGTAAAATATGAATAAAAAAATATTAGTAATGTGTACAGGAAATTCTTGTCGTAGTATTATCGGTGAAGCACTTATAAATGCAAAGTTAGATGGTATTGAAGCTTATAGTTGCGGTGTAGCTCCATCAGGTAAAGTAAATTTAAATGCTAAAAGAGTGTTGGAAGAAAATGCTATTTGGAATGATAAATATTACTCAAAACATTTGGATGAAGTAATAGATATAGATTTTGATTTAGTTGTAACGGTATGTTCTCATGCAAAGGAAACTTGCCCAATATTTCCTCGTCCTGTAAACAAAATTCATATAGGGTTTGAAGACCCGGATGGAAAAGAGTATGATGCATTTATGCAAACTTATAAAGAGATAGAAGAAGTGTTATTGACTAAAATAAAAGAGGCTCTTATCTAATGTGGAAAGAAAGTGTTGATTATTTTACAGTAGATATTTTAGGTCTTAGTGGACAAGTAAATGATGTACTCAATTTCTTTATTTATGACACTATTAAAATTTGGTTTTTACTCATAAGTATTATATTTGTTGTTTCTTACTTGAGAACGCATTTTAATACAGAGTATGTAAGATCATATTTGCAAGGAAAATCAGAATTTACTGGAAATGTACTTGCTGCTCTGTTTGGAATTATTACTCCATTTTGTACATGTTCGGCTATTCCTTTGTTTTTAGGATTTATTCAAGCTCGTATTCCCGTTGGTGTTACCTTTAGTTTTTTAATCTCTTCACCGTTAAACAATGAAATCGCAATTGCTTTGTTATTTGGCTTATTTGGTTGGAAAGTTACGGCTATCTATATAGGTTTTGGGCTTTTAGTAGCTATTTTTGGTGGTTTTATCATTGGTAAGATGAAGATGCAAAAATACATTCTTATGGACATAAAACCAATGGATGGTGAACTAGAAGAGGTGAAGATATCTTTAACATTTAAAGACAGAGTTAAAGAAGCTTGGGAATACTCTTTTGATATTTTTAAAAGTATCTATTTATATGTTTTAATCGGTGTAGGAGTAGGGGCTTTCATTCACGGTTATGTTCCAGCTGACTTTATTGTAAAATATGCGGGTGAAGATAGTCTCTTTGCAGTTCCAATTGCAGTTCTAATGGGAATCCCAATGTACTCAAACGCTGCGGGAGTTATGCCCCTTGTAGAAGTCTTAACTTCAAAAGGAATGCTTCTAGGAACTGCCTTAGCTTTTATGATGGCAGTTACAGCACTAAGCTTACCAGAAGCGATGATACTCAAAAAGATTTTACACATTAAACTTATAGCTTTGTTTTTTGGTATAGTTGGTCTAGGAATAATCGGCATCGGTTATATATTTAATTTAATTTTATAGCTTTTCTCGCCAATAAGCCAAAGCTTTAGTGACTGAATCTTAGCAACTATAAAGATTCAATATAGCTATTTAATGTATCAAAGCCACTCTCTAAAGACTTTAAATCATTG
Organism: Sulfurimonas sp.; assembly: GCF_047622445.1. Taxonomy (GTDB): domain Bacteria; phylum Campylobacterota; class Campylobacteria; order Campylobacterales; family Sulfurimonadaceae; genus Sulfurimonas. The sequence goes on along the minus strand of NZ_JBLHOE010000037.1, from coordinate 28,499 downwards.
TGAGCTTTAGCGGTTCCTATAACTCCTTCTATTGAAGAAATTATAAAAAGGGCTTGCTTATCAGCGTCAAAGTCGGTATTTGTTTGTTTTAACTCTATAGCTTTTACTAAAGCTTGTTTTACAGACTCTTGCCAGCGTTTATAGACACTCTCCAAGTATGTAAAAAATAATTCATCTTTATCACTCATATCTAGAACAAAATTACTAAGTGGACAGCCATGTTTAATGTCTAAAAAATACTTTGGATTTTCATACGCCCCGTAAAAAAATTTTATTTGATTGATTATCGCTTGTTTAGGATTATTGCTATTGCGTAAAGGTTCAATCCATTGAGAAATAAGAATCTCATCCAATCATCTACAAACTGAACGATATAATGTGGAATAGTCTATGCTTATATATTAAAAAATGTTATATAAGGCTTAATTATGAATGTAACACTAACTGCACAAACTCAATATACAACTGCCTCTGCTAATACTGAAAAGACTAATAAAGAAGGTATTAATCCAACCAAAGGTCAGGATTATGTCCTAAAAACACTTGATGATGAAGGTAATGAATTACTGAATCAAATTTTAGAAGGTAAAACAGACCAAGAGAAATGGATGTTAAAACTCAGTTTAGACATGGGGTTGTCTACTGAAGTTAAAAATGGTCGAGTTGAGAATGTAACTGATATAGATAACTCTAAAAATTCTTCCTTTGATAGACTAGGTTCTTTTATAGAAGAGAGAAAACGACTATTTACTCAAGATATACTAGGAACTGATGCAATTGCCCAGAAGCTATTAGAAGCTTACAAGAGTAACAGTACATTTATAAATAGTGGAGATAGGGAAGATTCAGTTGTAGATAAATTTTTAGAAGATTTATATTCTAAAGAATCTATATCATTTTCAGCTAAACAAACACAAGAAAATATCCAAAATAAAGTAAATGAGTATGCTAAAACTTTAGTAGATGAAATGGAAGATACCCCTGAATCACAGCTTGATGTATCCATCCTACTAAATGATTATAAAAAAGAGCTACTTGAAGAGTATAAAGATAGCTTAAAAAAGTCAAATGATGGAAGTTTGACATTAGAACAACAGGCTATTATCAAGGTGCTTCTTGATGATAATTCTAAAGAAACCAGTCACCTAGAAAAACTTTTAACTATGAATTCTGATGCTTCAATAAATAAAAAATATGAAGCAAAGACAGAATATGCTGATTCAGGCTTACCAGATTGGATGGACCAAAAGATAAATACTATTTATTCTGTATCTGAAGGTAATAATATTGATTCAGGACGGGGTTGGTTTAATGCTAGGCTCAGACTTGGTGCCATCGCTATGAGTGGTGGTCAAAGTGATATGAAAATCAATGAAGAAAATTTAGATTGGAAGGAAGTATTGGAATTTACTGCAGAAAGTTTTAAAAATAATATGCAGTCATCGCATACAAATGAAATGGCTGAGAAATATGAAAACTTTTTAAATAAGCCTGATTCTCAATACTACTCTTATTCTGATGAGATAAAGCAACAGATGATAGAACAGCATAAATTAGATAACCATGCATTAAATGAAAAAGGTTTTAGTGCAACAGAGGTTTTGTTAGAAGAATTAAAGGTTAGAGAGTCAAGTATTTTACAATCTAATACACCTAGAATAGATTCTGTAAATATGAAGGAGTAAATATGAATGTAACATCAACAACCCAAACTCAATATACAACAACTACATCTACTAACAAAAGAGATGACGCAAGCGCAACAGCATATTCAGAAGTAGCACAAAAGAAACAACCTACTAGATATGAAGTACTTCAAGATATGAAATATGAAAATATGTCTGAAGCCGAAAGAAAAGAACGATTTCACTACTTTGCAATGCGATCTATGCCATTTTTAGATGAAGAAGGAAATAAAGAATTCAATAAATCTCTTGAGGGCAAAACTGATATTGAAAAATCTCAAATAAAAAGTGTATTACAATTATCGTTTATGACGAGTGTAAAAGCTAATCATACTAATCATACAGTAGATAGACAAAAGTTTGATACGATTGATACAAGTAAAGATTCTACGGTATCAAGATTTAAAGATTACATATCAGAATTTAAGAAAAACGGAAGTATTGATAACATTGGACTTATAGATGTTATGAATAATTTTTTACAAACCTATAAAGCTAATGTACAATCAACTGATATTAAAAATCAAGAAGATTCAGTAGTGGATGAGTTTATGGAAGACTTATACTCAAAAGAAACTATTAACTTTAAATCTGAAATTATTAAAGATGACATAGAAAATAAAGTAAATAAATATGCTTCACTTATGCTGGAAGAAAGAGGCGATGTCACAATGTCTGAACTTGAGACTTCAAAGCTACTCAACCAATACAAAAATGAGTTACTCCAAGAGTATAAAGATAGTCTTGAAAACTCAAATGAAAATATAACAAATGCTAAAGAGATTACACGATTTTCTAATGCTACAGTTTATGAAGGGCTAGAGAGTGGAAAAACAATTGAAGAAGCTAGAATTAGTGCAAGAAGTCTTACTGTTGAATTTATGAATGTAGACAATGAGTTAGCTGATGCTTCGGCTAAACGTTTTGTAGAAACATTAATCAAAGCAGGACGAGCTGATTCAAATGCACTAGATTTGTTGTTATATGAAGATAAAGAAGAAAATGTTGGACGAATGAACAATATAAACTTTGATGACCCGTTTAATTCAACTATGGACTTAAGACAATATGGCATCGAAGGAAGCTGGGAGTTTTATGAAGTTTTTGGAAGTCAGAAATCTATGATTAATGAAATAGAGAAAAAAATAAATCAATTTAACTTTATGCTAAATAATGAAAGTAAGATAGAAGCAACGTATATGAAGTTAGAAGCTGATGCCCAAACTCTTGGAAATAATGAAGGTTATAAACAAATTATTAATGACAAATATATGCCTAAAATGGAAGCTGCACTAAATATTTTTAAGAACTATAAAATTTACGACTAAATAAAGATTAAAGGATTTATCATGAATGTAACATCAACAAGCCAAACACAATACTCAACAGCGACAAATAAAACTAACAACAATAAAGAAGATGACTATAGAGGTCTTCCTACTATTGAGGAATTGTTAGATGAAGATGGGAATGCACTTTTAAATGAACTTGTAGCTGGAATGTCAGAGAAAGATGCGAATGCTGTTAAATTGTCTTTAGGCTTTATCATGGGAATTAAGAGCAATGAAGAGGTTAATGGAAAATTAGTGATAGAAAGAGAAACAGGTAAGCTTGATTCTCAATCTATCCTAAGTAAATTAGATATGCTCTCCAAAGAGAAGAATAATATAGGCTATTTATCAGATGAGATTAAACAAATTGTCAATGAATTAAAAGATTTTTACACCAATAATATTAAATCCAATAGTAGTATTACCGACAAAGAAGATTCCGTAGTAGATAATTTTTTAGATGATTTATATTCAAGTAGCTCTACCGCCACAACAACAGCTTCATCAATTACAAAAGAAACTATTCAAAACAAAGTCAATGAATATGCACAAACACTAATGGAAACAAGAGGCGATACACCAGAATCTAAACTCGAAGTCTCAAAATTACTCAATGATTATAAAAAAGAACTACTTCAAGACTATAAAGAGAGTCTAGATGGTGCTACAAATAGTACTATGACACTCCAACAAGAAGCGATTATAAAAGTACTTCTTGATGAGAATACTAAAGAAGCAAGTTCATTAGAAAAACTACTAGCTACAAAAGGTGTAGAAGAAACAGAGGGTGTAACTGTAACTACTGGGGCATCAACAACGGATGTTGTAGCTAAAACAGAAGCAACAGGAAAAATGGCTGAGATGCAAGAGAAGTATAAAGATGTTTATACTCCTATTCCTGATACTTATTCTAAAGAAGATGAAGAAATTCAAACAAGAGAAGTTCATGAGGCTTATCCAAACTATATAGATGGTCCAGATTTTTTAAAAATAGTCAGCTCTTTTCTTGAAGGTACTCGTATTGAATTAGGTCAAGACCTTACTCCCTCCGAAGTAAAAGCACAAAAGTTAGATTACGAGCAGGCATTTCAAAAAGCTTATGACATATTTGGTGGAGAAGAAGCTTTTATAGAAATGCAAAAAGGTGCTCATGCAATTATGAAAGAGTATCCTGTAAATACTTGGGGTAAAGACGAAAGAGTTACTAATGAAACCGAATTAGCGCGATTTACAAATGCTGCGACTTATGAAGCTTTAGAACAAGGAAAAACAATTGAAGAAGCTAGAATATATGCAGGTAACCTAAAGTTTGAATTTATGGATACTAGTTATTCAACCATAAACTTCTTAGAAACGTTAATTAAAGCTGGACGAGCCGATCAAAGTGCACTTGATATGTTTTTAAACCAAAGTGAAGAAGAAAAAGAAAAAGCTTATGAAGTAGATTTTAGCGCATCCAATAATTCTACAATGGATTTGAGAGAATATGGAATTGAAGGAAGGTGGCAACAGTATGAATTCTCAGAAAATCAACAAGATATGATTACTGAAATAGAGAAAAAAATAGGTCAATTTAATTTTATGCTAAATAATGAAAGTAAAATAAAAGAAGCCTATATGAAATTAGATGGTTCTTATCATGACCTTGGAGACAATGCTGGTTATAAAAGAATGATTAATGAAACATATATGCCAAGAATGCAAGAGGGATTGAATATCTTTAAAAAGTATACAATTTATGATTCTTAAAATATAAAGAAATATAGCATCAACAAGCAAAACTAAATATACACAACATATAAATAATTAAGTCGTAAATTAGGATAGTATATCAAAGTTAATTACTTAGAAATTTAAAGATTATAGGAAAATAAATGAAAATAGAAATTTTAGGAACAGGCTGTAAAAAATGTGCAGACCTTGAAGCAGTAGCAAAACAAGCCATAGCAAAAGTAGGTGGTTTTCACAGTGTAGAAAAAGTAGAAGACCTACAAAAAATCATGGACTATGGTGTTATGAGTACTCCAGGACTAGTAATAGATGGTGAAGTAAAGTCAACTGGAAAAGTACTAAGTATGGATGAAGTTTTAGCTTTTATTAATACCATTTGATTATTTTATATCTTTTCATATCGAATAATTTTGTTGTCCTCTCATTTAGAAGAACCTTTTTAGCAATATGGAGCCCTGAAGCTGGGGCGTAGCCGATTTTAACAGTTTTATTATCTTCATGAAGTGAAATAAACTTGAAAAAAATTAAATATAGATGAAATTTTAGCTCTTACGGAGGCTTAAATAATCATCAAATTCCTCCTTTATAAAAATTAAATCACTTTTTGGATATAATCGCAATATTATTTAGTAAGACAATAGGAATTTTAATTATGCAAAAAGCAAATATTGACGGAAAAGTTTGGACTTTTGGAAAAGATGTTGACACAGATATAATTATAGCTGCAAGGTACCTTAATACTTCAGTTCCAGAGGAATTGGCAAAACATGTAATGGAAGATGCTGATCCAGAATTTGTAACTAAGATGAGTATAGGCGATGTAATCGTAGCTGGTGAAAACTTTGGTTGTGGAAGTTCACGTGAACATGCACCAATTGCACTCAAGGCTGCAGGTATTGCGGCTATTATTGCTCCAACTTTTGCAAGAATTTTTTATAGAAATGCATTTAACATGGGCTTGCCAATTTTTGAACTGCCTGAGAGTGCAGAGATAAACGAAGGTGATGAAGTAAGTGTAGATATGAATGCCGGTACTATTACAAATAAAAGTACTAATAAGTCATATAACTTCACTCCAATCCCTGCTTTTATGCAAGAGTTAATAGATGCCGGTGGGTTAATGAACTTCGCCGTGAATGAAATGAAAGGTAAATAAGAAATGAAATCATATAAAATAACACTAATTAAGGGCGATGGAATTGGCCCTGAAATCATTGATGAGGCTGTGAAAGTTTTAGATGCTGTTGCATCATGTTCTGATTTTGATTTCTCTTATAATGAAGCTTTAATGGGCGGTGCTGCTTATGACATTACAGGTGATCCTCTTCCTCAAGAAACAATTTCTAAAGCATTAGCAAGTGATGCAGTTTTATTTGGAGCAATTGGTGGTGAGAAGTGGGACAGTCTTCCTCGTGAAAAAAGACCAGAAAGTGGACTTTTAAGATTTAGAAAAGAGCTTGGAGTCTATGCAAATCTTCGTCCTGCCGTTGTATATGATGAGCTTATTAATGCATCATCGTTAAAGCCTCAAATTATCAAGGGTGTTGATATTATGGTTGTTCGTGAGCTTATTGGCGGTATTTATTTTGGTGAACCAAAAGGTCGTACTGAAGATAAAGGCTGGAACACTATGGTCTATACTCGTATGGAAATACAGAGAATTGCACATCGTGCATTCGCTGCTGCACAAAAAAGAGATAAAAGAGTTTGTTCTATTGATAAAGCAAATGTTCTTGATGTATCTCAGCTTTGGAGAGATGTTGTAACTGAAATCTCTGCCGAGTATCCAGATGTTGAACTAACTCACATGTATGTGGACAACGCTGCAATGCAACTTGTACTTAATCCAAAACAATTTGACGTAATGCTAACTGGAAATATCTTTGGTGATATTTTAAGTGATGAGGCTTCTATGTTATGTGGATCAATTGGTCTTTTACCATCAGCTTCGATTGGTGATAAAATTGGTGTGTATGAGCCTATACATGGCTCTGCTCCAGATATTGCAGGACAAGGTATCTCAAATCCTATCGCTACAATCTCTTCAGCAGCTATGATGTTAAGATATGCATTTGGTGAAGTAGAAGCTGCAGATAGAATTGACTATGCAATTAAAAAAGCATTAAGTGAAGGCTATAGAACACAAGATTTAGCACAATTTGATGCAAAAGAAGTATGTTCAACAAGTGAAATGGGTTCCATCATAGCGAATTACATTCGTAGATAAAAAATATGCAAACTCTTACATTAGCAAATATTTATGAACTTCAAGGTCTTAAAGAAGAGGCTTTGGATATTTACAAAGAAGTTTTAAAAAAGGATCCTTCAAACAGTGATGCAAAAATTGCTATACGTAGATTGTCCGGTATGAGAAAAAAGTTTTTAAATGTAAACACTCAAATGAAAGACTTTTTTGTAAAAATGGATACTGATGTAGAGTTTAACGAATTTGAAAGGTGGTTGCTAAAGTCATGGAATTAAAAGATGTAATACTATCAACACTTGCTGAGATGGAAGAAGTACCTGCAAAACCTACTCCGAAGTATGAAGTAAAAGAAACTCTTGCTGTAAAAAAAGTTAAAATTGAAGAAGTAAAGCCTGAGGTAAATCAAGCAGTTTCACAAGATTCTATAGTGGATGAAAATTCATGTGAGAGTGAAGTGAAATATCTAAACTCAATAAAAGAGAGACTCCTTGTACTTTTTGAAGGTTTTCAAGCGCCTAATAACACGAATATAGAAGCAAAAATTGATATGACACTTAATTTTCTTGAGTATACACTAGCAACAATCGATTCAAGAATTAATATTTTAGAAAAAGGTAAAAGATAGTGAGCCAATACAGAGTTTTAATAGAAGCAAATGATGCAAAAGGAATTGTGTATAAAGTATCTACTGTTTTTTTTAACCACAATCTAAATATTTTATCAAATCATGAATTTGTTGATAAAGAAAACAATAGGTTTTTTATGCGAAGTGTTGTTGATGGAGATGTGGACTTAACGGAACTAGAGCAATCGCTTAACAACGTTTTATCAAGTGACACCTCAATAAAAGTAATAGCACCAAAAAAGAAAAATATTATCATAATGGCCACAAAAGAAATGCATGCACTTGGCGATATTTTGGTTCGACATGAAGCAGGTGAGCTTGAAGCAAATATATTAGCAGTAGTTTCTAATTATGATAAGTTAGAATCTTTTGTGAGTAAGTTTGATATCCCATACATTACAGTTTCTCATGAAAATCTTGATAGAGAAGAGCATGAAGATAAAATTATAGAATGTATACAAAGATATGATGATATAGATTATATAGTTTTAGCTAAATATATGAGAATTTTAACACCAAAGTTTGTAGAAACATTTGAAGATAAAATCATCAACATTCACCACTCATTCTTACCAGCTTTTATTGGTGCAAATCCTTATAAGCAAGCGTATGACAGAGGTGTAAAAATTATAGGGGCAACTTCGCATTTTGTAAATAATGATTTAGATGAAGGTCCAATTATAGCTCAAGAAGTTATACATGTAGATCATGCTTACAGTTGGAAAGACATGCAAAGAAAAGGTAAGGATGTTGAGAAAATCGTTCTTTCACGTGCTTTGAAATTAGCTCTTGAAGATAGAATTTTTGTTCATGCTAACAAAACAGTGATTTTTTAAGATGTCTTTTAATTTAGTTTTAGTTCATCCACAAATTCCAAATAATACTGGCGCTATTGGTCGTCTTTGCGTTAATGCAGGAGCATCACTTCACCTTATTAAACCTATTGGTTTTGATATCGATGAAAAAGCAGTGCGTAGAGCAGGGCTTGATTATTGGGATAAGTTAGATTTGCATGTTTGGGAAAATATTGATGAGTTTTTTGATAAAAACCCAATATCAGATAACGCGCACTTTGCAACAACAAAAACAGATAGACCATATTTTGATGCAGAATTTAAAGATGGAGATTTTATCTTTTTTGGAAGTGAAACAGCAGGAATACCAGAAGATATCTTAAACAAATACAAAAATCAAAATATTACTATACCAATGACAAAAGAAGGTAGAAGTCTCAATCTTGCTATCAGTACAGGAATAGTACTTTATGATGCTATTCGTCAAACTTATGATACATTTGGAAAATAAGTAATGGGCTTTTTAGATGTATTTATGCTTGGTCTTTTTATAGCTTTTATGTTTTTTATTTTTGGTGGTTACCATAAAGAAAAGTATAAGAAGAGACAAGACAATATAAAAGAAGATGAGTAGCTTCTAAAATAGCTTTTCTGCCCACTCTTCAATACTATTTTCAAATCTTTCGAACAGACTTTCTGCATTTTTAATAATAAGTGACATTTCATATCCTTTTAATTTATTAACAAATCTTATATAAAAAATGACAAATTATATATAAATATGACAATTTGTCATAAATATTTTGACTTTATTTCAAAAAAGTATTATAATATCTAAATATAAGTCAAAATTAGGAGTTACAAGATGAATAAGTTTGCAGAAATAGTAGAAGAGATAAAAAGTATAATTTCTACGCAGTTTAATGGTAAAAAGGTATTTGATAAAGATGTTGCTGAAGTATTAGGGATTACACAAATGAATTTTGCAACCATGAAAAAAAGAGATAAGATTCCTTATCATGAACTTTTAGATTTTTGTGCTACAAAGTCAATCTCTATAAATTGGATGCTTTACGGACAGTCACCAGAGAGCCTTATAGAAGCGACAAATAAGTTCTTTATGGTGAAGTACTTTTCTGATGTAGCTGCTTCAGCTGGTGGAGGTGGTGAAGTAGACACCGAACAAGCCGAGGAACTCGAAATACCTGAGCAATTTGTTATGATGCTTGGAGGAGAGAGAGAATTACGTTTTATAGAGGCTATAAATGTCTCTGGCGATTCTATGGAACCTACTTTTTCTTATAATGATATAGTATTTATCAACAGAGACAAAACAGATTTACAACGCGGGGGTATTTTCACTATACGAACCGAAGCAGGTCTTTTTATTAAGCGAGTTCAAAAAAGAATAGATGGTAAAGTGGATATAATATCTGATAATAAAGTATATACAACTCAAACGCTAGACCCTAGAGAAATAGAAGTTATTGGTAGGGTAGTGAGTAGATTTGGAGATGTAGATTAAAGGAAAGAATTGAAATATATATCTATAGTTTTAGTAGTTAGCTTATTTACAGGTTGTGTCACTCAAGAAAATATCCAACTGACAAAAGAGATAGTAGTTAAACAAAAGAGCGATATAATTCTTGAAGACTTGGCTAGTATTCCTCAAGATGTAGAATACTATACTAAAAATATAGATACTTCAAAACTTTATGATATTCAAAAAAATTATGAAGCATCTTATTTTAGTGTCTGGAATATAGAAAAACCTTCCGAGTCACTTGAAAATATACAATGGCCGTTTAAATCTTTTCATGCCTCTACTAGTTATGGCGAAAATCTAGTGCAATTAAAGCAAGACTTTTTTGATGCAATGTATGTAAAATCTAATTTTGAGAAATATTCCACTTTAAATAAAAAAGCACTGACTCTTAAGTACTCAAACATAAGAGCTTTTCCTACATCGAAACCACTTTTACGTGATCCATCAATGGCTGGGGAAGGTTTCCCTTTTGATTATTTACAAAACAGTGCAGTAAATGCAAATGTACCTTTATTAATATCTCACTATTCATCTGATAAGCAATGGGTATTTGTCTTTACAGATTATACTTTTGGATGGTTAAAAACAAGTGAAGTTGTTTTTATAGATGATGTTTATGCGCAAAGTTGGCAAGATGCACAACAAGTTAAAATTACGAAAGAAGGTAATGCTCTTTATAATGAAAAAGGTGAGGCTCTTTTTGATACTAGAATTGGCATGATGTTCGCTCTTGTAGGTGAAGATGATACTTCGTATACAATTCTCACAGTCTCTTCATATAAAAATAATAAAGCAATGTTTAATCAGTCAGTTATTTCCAAGGACACAGCTTCAAAGATAACTCTGCCTCTCAGTAAAACAAATATAAATAAAATAATTAAAGAAGTTTCAAAAACTAACTATGGTTGGGGCGGGGTATATGGTCAAAGAGATTGTTCATCTACTTTAATGGATTTATATGTACCTTTTGGTATTTCTTTACCTAGGAACTCTTCAAAGCAAGCAAAAGTGGGTAAGGTACTCAACTTAAAAGAGCTCAACGACACTGATAAAATAAAGTTTATTAAAAAAGAAGCTATACCATTTCAAACATTATTGTATAAAAAAGGACATATCGTTTTATATGCGGGTATCCACAATGATGAAATTGTTGTGTATCAAAACGTATGGGGAATTCGTACAAAAAAAGATACGAAAGAAGGTAGGTTTATTATAGGTAAGCCAATTTTTAGTACTTTAAAACTTGGAAGTGAGTTGGAAAATTATGATGAGAGTGCTGAACTATTGAAAAATATTGAGAGTATGAATACTTTAACTAGATAAAAGCTAGGCTTTAATATCTAGTAAAGACCCAATCATTTCATCTTGAGTTTTTATCGCACTTACATTCACTGCAACTGCATCTTCAGCAATAATTTGATCAGTTAGCTCTTTAGCAAGATCTGTTTGACTTTTAGCAGAACCAGTATCATCACTTAATCTAGTGTTTGTGGTAGTTCCTTCACCATTACTTGTGACCTTTGTATCACTCGGTCTGAAGCCATCTGTATTTACATTTGCAACATTGTTTGCGTTTGTATTGAGCAATGTTTGATGTGAGCCAATTGACGATATATTACCTGATATATTCATTATAGCCTCCTTGTTCAATTCCTATTATAGTCCTAATTACATAAAAGAAAGATTATGTAAAAGAACTATATATAAGTTAGTGAAGATCAGCGTTAAGTTTAATTTCTCTTGTTGAACGAGAAGCAGTAATCTCGCCTGTTAAAGAGTTTTGTCTAAAGTGAATACCACTAAAGTGTGCGAGTTGCTTACCTTTGAAAACTTCACCTTCCATATTTGCATTAGTGTTAACTTCCATGATTTTCTTCAACTCAGCTGGATAGATACCAACCTTAGTTCCCTCTAAAATAGCTAAACCTGCATCAATAATACAAGCATCACCTAAAGGAATACCACAAGTTGAGTTAGCGCCAAGAAGTGTGTTTTTACCAATAGAGATAGGGTTACCATCAGTTCCACTTAGAACACCTAAGATAGAGGCACCACCACCGACATCTGAACCATCACCAACGATAGCAGAACTTGAGATACGACCTTCAACCATAACAGAACCAGTTGTTCCTGCATTGAAGTTAACATATGAAGCACCTGGCATTACTGTAGTCCCTGCGGCAAGTTGTGCACCAAATCTTACTTTTGAAGTAGCTAAAATACGAGTATTATCTTGAGGAATGATGTGTTGTAAAAATCTTGGGAATTTATCTACAAAGTCAATATGTGGATATTCGTTTGATAATTTTAATTCTATTTCGAATTCTCTTAGGTAATCAAGTTCGATTGGTTGCCCTTGACTCCATGCAACGTTTGGCAGTGCACCAAATGCACCGTTTAAGTTAATATCTCTTAATGGAACTTTTGCTTGAGAAATTGCATAAAGTTTTAAATACGATGCTTCAACACTTTGCAGTGGAGCGTCATCAAAAATAAATGTTATTTTAAACTCACCCTCAAGGCTACCGCTATTCATAATTTGAGAATATAAAGCAGATACAACTTGTATGTTTTTGTGTGCATTTCCATAGGCTTCATCAGCGTAAGGTGTAAAGGCACATAGAGAAGCTCTTAAAAACTCTGCGTTTATAGTATAAATAGCCTCACTGTTTGTGAAATCAACCTTAATCCCTTGCTCTTCCAGTGCTCTAACAAAAATTGCAGCAGATCCAAAGTTCTCATCCCAGTTAATTAATGGGTATGTTGCTTGAAGAGTTTTTTCAACGTTTAGTTGACCTAAATCTACTCTACATATACCAAATGCTAAGGGATCTCGATAGCCTTTTGTACTTGTTTTAATATCTTCTATTAATGCTTTAAAGGCATCTGTGTTTTCAATAGTTTGCATTGGGTTCTCGCTTATTTAATTTATTGGAGAATTATACTTAAAAACAACTAATGGAAGAACTTCCCTTGGCTTTTGTTGTCCAGAGGTTTACGTTTTTCTTTGGCAAGCCATTCTTGTAGTAAAGATTCTACAACTTTGCTTAAGCTCATTTTATATCTTTGTCTGGAATATAGCATTGCATCATCCCATGTTTGTCTATCTACAAGTAAGCTTCGTGTGACTTCATCTTTTGGTTGCATGAGAATACTCTATGAAGCTTGTAGAAGATGTATAAAATCTTTATAGCTATCTACAATTTTTTGATTTTTATGACTTATGGTATAGAATTCTATTGCTTTTTTACCAAGTCTAGGAATTTCATTCTTTACTGCCCAAGAACTTACAGTTCCCTCTGGAACCTCTAGAATTTCTGCAAGTTGCTTTTGTGTTATTTCAAGCTCTTTACAAATAGTTTTTACAACATTGCTCTTTTTTATTTTAGGTTTAGAATCACTTTTAAGTCTCTTGGATGCTTGTGTTACTAATGTTAGCTCCGCTTTAGTGTCTTTGGTAGTCGCCTCATTTGTATTAATCCATTCTAAAACATCATTAGCACTCAAAACCCAATCGCGTGAGCTAAATTGTTTTACTATTTCTTGCGTAAATCTAACAGTATGTTTAGTAGCTATTGTTTCATCACTTAATTGAATAAGAATAGCAAAAGAGAGTTGCATAGATGCAGGACCATTATGACCCCAGTCAAAACTAGTAGCACGAGAACATAAATCATCTCGAAGTGGAAGTTCCACTTCACCGTATGTTACATACTTACTTCCCAGTATAGTTTTATGTCCTTTAAAAACGTGTTTGTTCATATTTATTGCCATTTTATTCTCTCTTTATAAATTAAAAGTTTAATGTTTGTTATATTCACTTTTTCTTTTTGTTAGTAATATGCAAGTTATAAAAACATATATAACAGCTATTAGCAATAAAAGTACCAATAATCAAACTAATATTCTTTTTTTCCTTGACTTCTATTTGTTTTATATCGGTATATATGTTAATTATGTTAGTAAAGTTGTTATTATCAGTAAATTTATATAGTTTATTAACAGAAAAAGCATTGATTAATCAAATTATTAAACTATTGGATAATTTATTGTATTATTTCAAATATTAAAAACAAAGGTACAAAAGAATGTCAAAAGCTGAAAGATTAGAAGAACTTATTACAAAGAGTGTTATTCCAGATTTAAATGAAAGACTAGATGAAATTTATGAAGAGATAGCAGATAATAAAGAAGCAACTGCGGATGCAAAAGAAGAGATAGAAGAGCTTCAAGAATTTAAGGCTGATTTACAAGATATTTTAGATGATATTCAAAGTGGCGATATTGATGAAGAAGAATGTGAAGAGCTTATTGGTGATATTTTAGAGGCACAAAAGGGTAATGATGAAGAGGATTTTGGATTCACAGAACAAGAATGTGATTAGAAGATAAAAGCTATAGTTAGCTTTTATCTGTGTGTGAAGAAATTATTTAGTAGCTTCGTGAATGGTTTCTTTTGTAGAATCCCAGGCTTTACCTGAGTCATTTTTAACGCCGTCCCAAGTTCCAGAACATCCAGTACCAATAATTAAAATACTTAGTATTGATAATAGCATAGTAAGTTTTTTCATACGTTTTCTCCTTTAGTGTAAGTCATCTTCTAAATCTTCTAGAGCATCTTTAACATCATCTTCTGCTTTTTCATATGTCTTTTTTCTATCAGCTTGCAGCTTATCTCTGTCTACTTTTAATTCTTCTCTATCTTCTTTAAAATCATCCCAGATTTCTGTTAAGTCATCTTTAATTTCATCCCATGAAACGGCATAACTAGATGTTGATAATACCATTATTGCTACAATAGACAATAGTATATTTTTCATTATTACTTCCTTATATTTTTGATTGAATGAACTCATTGAGTTCGATAACTATAGATTCTATAGAACCTTCACCAGAAACAACTTCTAGCAACTCTTTAGGTTCATAAAAATCCTTGATGGAAATCAATGGTTCTAAATAAACTCTCATGCGATTATTAAAAACTTCATTGTTATCATCAGCACCGCGGGCACGACCAAGAACTCTATCTCTAGCAGTTTCTTCGCTCACTTGTATTTCAATTACATTTGTTAGTGTAACAAAATTTTCATTTTCCAAATATTTATCAAGTGCATTCATTTGTTCTACACTTCTAGGGTAACCATCTATAATAACGACATTTGTAGGAGATTCTTTAATAGCACTTATTATAGTTTCGATAACAATGTCAATAGGAACTATTTCTCCCTTTGACATAAAACTATCTAGTTCTATTCCTCTTTGGCTTCGAGAAGCAACTTCTGTTCGAAGCATATCTCCAGTAGAGTAGTGTGTGATGTTTTCATTTTTTTGAGCGATTAACTCTGCATCTGTAGTTTTACCAGAGCCAGGAGCTCCGATAATTAGAAATAGTTTTTTCAAAGTTTTACTTAAACTTTTTTTTGTTCGCGAAGTCTAATATGTAAGTCACGAAGTTGTGTGTTATCAACAGCACTTGGTGCTTTAGTAAGAACACAAGAAGCTTTTTGTGTTTTAGGGAATGCAATAACATCTCTAATGCTTGGTTTTTTAGAGATAAGCATCATCATTCTGTCAAATCCAAGAGCAAAACCGCCATGTGGTGGTGCCCCAAATTTAAGAGCATCTAGAAGAAAACCAAATTTCTCTTGTGCTTCTTCTTCTTCGATTCCAAGAAGTTTAAATACTTCATTTTGTACATCTTCTTTATGGATACGAATAGATCCACCACCAAGTTCAGTACCATTTAAAACGATGTCATAAGCGATAGACTCTATCTCTTCAACATCATTTTTGTCTGTATCTTTTGGTTGTGTAAATGGATGGTGAAGTGCTTTTACGCGACCATCTTCAACTTCAAACATTGGAAAGTCAACTACCCACACAAATTCAAATGCGTTTTCATCAACTAAATTCATTTTTTCATGCTCAGCAATGAAGTTTCTAAATCTACCCATATAATCCCATACAGTCTTTTTATCACCTGCACCAAAGAACACTACATCACCAACACTCATCTCTAATCTTTCAACTAGAAGTGCTATATCTTCTTCAGAGAAGAACTTAATAAGTGGACCTTTAAGCCCATCTTCTTTCATTTGGAAGTAACCAAGACCATGGGCACCAAATTTACGTACAAAGTCTTCAAAACCTTTCATCTCACGCTTAGAAAATACTAAGTCAGCAGCAGGAACTTTAAGTGCTTTGATACGGTTTTTATGTGGTTGCTTTGCGATGTTAGTGAAAATTTCGTTATCACATCTCTCGAAGATATCAATAACGTCAACCATCTTAAGGTCGTATCTAAGGTCTGGCTTATCAGAACCATAGTATTCCATAGCGTCGTTGTATGTGATACGGTTAAATGGAGGTTTTACATCAATGTCACAAGCACTAAACATAGCCGTTAGTAAATCCTCTGCAACTTTGATTACATCTTCTTGATTACAAAAACTCATCTCAACATCTATTTGAGTAAATTCCGGTTGTCGGTCTGCACGTAAATCTTCATCTCTAAAACACTTAGCAATTTGGAAATATCTATCAAATCCACCAACCATTAAAAGTTGTTTGAAAAGTTGTGGAGATTGAGGAAGTGCATAAAATTCACCATCATGAACACGAGAAGGAACGAGATAATCACGTGCACCCTCTGGAGTTGATTTAGTAAGAATAGGTGTTTCAACTTCTAAGAAGCCATCTTTATCAAGAATATTTCTTGCAGCAATAGCAGCTTTAGAGCGAAGACGAAATACATTGTATAAGTCTGGATCACGAAGCTCTAAGTATCTGTACTTAAGAGTTGTTTCCTCGCCAACATTTTTATCGCCAATAACAAAAGGAACAGGAGCTGATTTATTTTCAATGATGAGTTCATCAACGATGATTTCAATAGCACCAGTCTTTAGGCGAGGATTTGTAAGCCCTTCACCACGTAAACGAACTGTACCTTTGATAATAAGCACATACTCATCACGAACGCCATTAGCTACCTCATGAGCTGACTTGCTATCTTCTGGATCACAAGTAAGTTGTATAATGCCTGTTTTATCTCTTAAATCAATGAAAATAATTCCACCATGGTCACGGTGATTGTTAGCCCAACCAGCTAAAACTACTTTGTCGCCTACGTTTGCTTCGCCTAAATCTGTACAGTAATGACTTCTCATGTATATAGAGTCCTAGTTAATAATTTTAAGTGATTATATCCAAAATTCTCTTATTTCTTTATTATCAAGAAGTGTGTATAATCTAAAAAAGCATTTTAAAAAGGTCACGATTGCAAAACAAAGGTATCAAAAGTGTCGGTGTTATTTTACGACCATCAACCCCAGAATTAAAAGATAATTTTTTTCAACTCAAAGATACATTTAGTAGTTATGGAATAGACGTTTATATAGAAAGTATCTCTGGTGGTATGATTGATGTAATGGGTATGAATTTTAAACTACTTTGTAAGCAATGTGATGCTCTGGTAACACTTGGTGGAGATGGAACTTTAATATCTACAGTAAGAAGAAGTTTTAACTACGATATACCAATCTTTGGTGTATATGCTGGTAACCTTGGATTTTTAGCCGATGTGAGCATGGACGAACTCGATGAGTTTGTGAAAAATTTGGCTATTGGGAACTATCGTATTGATGAGCGTTCCGTCCTTGAGGCCACTTTTATTAAAAATAAAGAAGAAATAAAAGTACATGCTTTTAATGACATAGTCTTTACAAGACCTTCTATCTCAAACATGATTCATGTAGAGACACTCGTTGATAATCAAGCTTTTAATACATACCATGGTGATGGTGTTATTGTATCTACTCCTACAGGTTCTACTGCCTATAATCTCTCTGCGGGGGGACCTGTTTTGTTCCCTCTTACAAAAGTATTTACACTCACTCCTATATGTCCGCACTCTTTAACACAGAGACCGGTTGTTCTTCCTGGCGAATTTTCAATTGAGATGAAAACATCAGCCTCTAAAGCTTTGATTATAGTAGATGGACAAGATATGCATGAGTTTAATCAAGGTGATAGTATACATATAAAACTTTCTGATAATTTTGCCAAATTAATTCATAGAAATGAATTTAACTACTTTCAAGTACTTAAAGAAAAACTAGGCTGGGGCGAATAATATTTCCTTATATTATTTAAGTTTAAACTCTCTTGAGTATAATTAGAACAATTCAATTCAATATTAGGACATTATATGAGAATCATTCTTCTTGGAGCTCCAGGTGCTGGAAAAGGTACACAAGCTCAATTTTTAACAAAGAAATACAACATTCCTCAAATCTCTACTGGAGATATGCTTCGTGCCGCGATTAAAGCTGGTACAGATATGGGTAAAATGGCTAAAGCTGCTATGGATTCTGGTCAACTTGTAACTGATGAAATTATCATCGGTCTTGTAAAAGATAGAATAGCTGAAGACGACTGTAAAAATGGTTACCTTTTAGATGGTTTTCCTCGTACACTTCCTCAAGCTGATGCAGTAACTACTGCGGGTATCGAGATTGATGCTGTAATCGAGATAGATGTTCCCGATAGCGAGATCGTTACTCGTATGGCTGGTCGTCGTGCTCACTTAGCAAGTGGTAGAACATACCACCTTGTATACAATCCTCCAAAAGTTGAAGGTAAAGATAACGAAACTGGTGAAGATTTAGTACAACGTGATGATGACAAAGAATCAGTAGTTCTTGACCGTCTTAAAGTGTACCATGAACTTACTCAACCACTTATTGGTTACTACAAAGAACAAGCATCTAAGGTAGCTACTTTAACATACATTACTGTTGATGGAACTGCTCATATTTCTAAAGTTGAAGAGGCTATTACTTCTCAACTAGGTTAATACTTAAAAGGCAAAGTATTATACTTCTTTGCCTTTTATAGTGAGAGATTCTATAAGTTTAGATATTTTTGTAGACTTCATTTTTTTACCATCAAAAACTAAACAAGGTTTTGTTTCGCAAAACTTACACATTCCTATGCAAGACTTCACTTTAACATTGAGATCCGGATAAACTAAATGAAGCCTTTTTAGAAGCTTCTTATGTTCAACGTATTTTTTACAAAGTCTTACTGATGCCACTTACAGATTTTCTTTACTTATAAGTGTACGCTCAGATAGTTGGGTGTCTATTGTAAATATTCCATTTCCATCACGAACAAGTTTTAGTTTTGAGATAATATCTCCAACGCTCGATTCTTCTTCTATCTGTTCTTTAACAAACCATTGTAAAAAACCATACGATGCGTGGTCTTTTTCTTGCATTGCAACATCAGAAAGTTTATTAAAAGAGTCTGTCATCTTTCTTTCGTGGATTAAACTGTATTCAAAACATTCTAGGAGTGAAGAAAAATTGAGTGTTGGCTTTTTAATTTCTAACAAATCTACTCCAACACCTTGTTCAAGCATGTAGTTGTAGATTTTAAAAGCATGAATACGTTCCTCTTCATGCTGTACCATAAACCAATTTTGACTACCCGTATGCCCAGCATTTGCACACCATATTGAGATTCCAAGATAAAGATAGGATGAGTAAAATTCTTTATTGATTTGTTTATTGAGCTGAGATGTTATTTTTTTGCTAATCACGGTATGCTCCTTACTTTTTACAAGTATACTAGAGCATTATAAAGGAATGGTATATAAAATTATATTATATGAAAAACATAAAATTTATTAAATATTTTAAAGGCTAAATCTATCCTTATAAGAACATTTCTTACACATTTCCTCAACAGCTTCACCCTTGTCAAATCCTATACGCATAGTAACTGCTCTCTTAGAGTTTAACACTTTACCTAAAGACTCTTCATGTAAGTTTCCAAGATTAATGACACCATCACCATCGAGACAACAGGGAACTACGGTTCCATCTGCTAAAACACCGATGTGTGACTTGAGTCCATAACAGCTTCCTTGCGTGTCATGTGTAGAACTCATGGATGGCCATTCGAAGTAACTATCAAAATGTAGGAGTACTTTAGAAGCTAGTCTTATGGATTTTGGTCTCTCCAAGAAGAGCTTTCCTATGTCTAGTTCTACTCCAAAGTGAGAAGATAGCCTTGAAAAAAGATCTTCATTAAAACTCTTTTCACTGCATGTTTCATCAAAGTTCCATAGACGTAAGTTTATAAAAGGGTGGGGATGATTTTGCAGCTTATATTCACACATAGAAAACACTTCTTTCATGTAGTCATCAAAAGTGAGATTTAAAGAGTTTTTGTTAAAACTGTTGAGTGAAATGTTTACCTGTTTCACACTTGGGTGAAAGAGCGTCTTAAATGAGGTTCTGTTTAAATAGTACCCACTACTAGTTAAGATGACTTTTAAACCGAGTTGATGGGAGGATTCTAAGTACTTCTCAAGATTAGATAGTGTAAGTGGATCACCCATAACGTGAAAAGCTAGTTCATTGGTGAAGTTACTTACATCTGTGATGACTTTGTTGAAAAAAGGCAGACTCATAGTTTTGTTCGGCTGTAACTTTGGTGGACAAAAACTGCAAGCAAGACCACAGATATTTGTCACTTCAATATGGACTCGGTTAAAAGACTTTTTTGCCATTCATCATTACTGTAACATTGATTTTAGAGTTAGGGTAGCTAATGCTTACTTCACCGTAGTCATCCATTGAATATGTTCGTAGTGAAACCTTTCTTTCTTCACCATTACCCGAATCACTAGCAAGTTTGTAACCCATATCTTTAAAGTACTGGATGTGATCATCTATGCTAGTAAGTGGATGTAAGTCTTGAGTAAGTTCAGGTTTATCACCTTTGAAGCTAATAGAAACACTATATTCACCTTCTATAGAATACTTTTGCATTTTCAAAGTATCTTTTGTCTTACCAACTGTTACAAATTTTTTATTTAAATAATGATTTTCATATTCTTTTAGGGATGTAAAACTTGTAGGATCTTCATTTTGATTTGTATTAGAAGAGATATTATTGATTTCTTCTTCACTAGGTACTTTTATTTTTCTAAGGTATCCATTGTCTTCATATGAAATCTTTAGGCCTACTGCTGGGGCATTTGATTCATCTACCCAATCACGAGCACCAAATTCTTTGGTTTCTCCATTAGACAGCATGATGAGACCTGATTCTTCGTCACTATTGAACTGAAATATCATCCCTATTGAGACCATTTTCTTCCTTCATACATATAATTTTTTGTGGATTTTAGCTTGTTTATACTTAATAATCCTGTATTCATTTAACTAGTACGTATGACATGGCTAAAAGGTACTAAAAGATAGAACTACTTTGGCTACGACACGTACTTCTTCTTCACTGTAAACTAGATGTGAAAATTCTTTGTTGATAGAGACAAATGTAATTTTGTCTTCTTCTTTTTTTGCCTGCTTTATCCACATCTTATTTTCTTTATAAACAAGGTAGATTCCTTCATTCTCGAGTACTTTTTGAGAGAGGTCAGCCACAACTAGTGTACGGTCTTTAATGACAGGCTGCATAGACTGTCCATCGACCTTTACTACAAAAAGTGATTTTTTGTTTACTTGTTGGGGAAGTAAGTCTTGTGAAAACTGTAAGATTTTTTTTTCATTTTTACCATCAAGAATATCTATGTAATCAAGAGTGATAAGAGACAAATTAATCATTACTCGCAAATTCTAAGCGCACAGTAATTGCCTTAATCGCAACAGCTGCGCAAGCCTCATCTTTATCACCTCCAGGTGCACCACTTACTCCTACTGCACCAATGAGTATACCACCAGCACGGATAGGTAGTCCTCCTTGCATAACAATCAGTCCATCAATATGGTTTAACTCTTGTTGAATGTCTGGTCTAGCTGCTCTAAATTCGCCAGAAGGAGTACCAGACATTATTACCATGTTAGCTTTTCTCTGCGCAATCTCTATAGTGTATTTTGCTGCTAAATCATCTCGCATAATGCTACGAACATTACCGTGTTTGTCAACTACAACTACGGACACATTAAATCCACCCTTACGACAAGAGTCAATACTCATTTTTGCAATATCATTTGCTGCCTCTAATCCAATGTTTTTTTGAGTAAAAACATCAGCACCAAATACATTTGTACTTAATAAACAACCTAATAGTATAGTTGGTATTTGTATAATTTTTTTCATTATTTTTCTCCTAATATTTTTTATATATTTTTACTTTCTATTCGGTACTTCCCATTTTGATTCAACTAAAAGTTCGTCGTTAGAATAAATCTTGCCTATAAAAATATCTCCAACACTGTAACTTCCTACACCTTTGGGAGTACCGCTCATAATTATATCGTTATCTTCAAAGGACATAAAACTCTGTATCTCTTCTATCATCTCTTTTGGTTTATATATCATAAGATCATAATTAGCGAACTGTATTAATGTAGCATTTATATATAGCTCCAATCTAAGTGTAGTTATATCATGAGTTAATGGAACAAACTCACTTAAAACAGCTGAACCATCAAAAGATTTTGCTCTCTCCCATGGTAGACCTTTAGACTTCATTTTATTTTGAATATCTGCTTTTGTTAAGTCAAGTCCAAACCCAATCCCTGCAATTTGACTAGCTTGGATTAAAAAACAAATCTCTCCTTCAAATCTTGTATCTTCACTGAAGTAATGTAGTTCACTCGAAATAGCAGAGTTTGATTTGTTAAACACAACCATAGAATCAGGCGTTTCATTGTTTAACTCTTTAATGTGCTCAACATAGTTTCTGCCAATACAGATGACTTTAGAGGGAGTTATAGTTTTATTATTGTACTTAATATATTTCATTGTTTTCTCTTTATTTTTTTCTATTTTTAATAAGAAATTTGGATCAAGTGTAGCCCTCTAGATTTGGCTCTGGAACTGATCTTTTCTTCTTTACGATTCACTAATGCTTCACCAATAGTACTCAGACTTAGTTGGTTTTTCCCCAAAGCAAATAAAGCACCAGCAATATACCGAACCATATGCCGTAAAAATCCCTTGCCTACGATTTTAAGATAGTAAATTTCATTGGTGAAGGTTGAAGATGGAGCTTTCAATATTTCACAGCTCAAAACAGTGCGGAAGGTTGAATCCATCTTGGTATCTCGTTTCGCGAAGCTATAAAAATCATGTTCACCAATAAAGAGCTGAGAGGCTTGTCTCATAAGCTCTATATCAAGTGAGCCTGTATGCGTGACGGTATCATTAAAAACTGGATTGTAAATTGTGTCTGTACAAAAGTAATAATGATACTCTTTGCTCTTGGAGTCTCTATTTGGATTAAACTCTGCGGAGCAGGGTTGACATTGCAGGATACGGATGTCACCCGGTAATAGTGAATTCATGCCAAGGAGAAGTTTTTCTGATTCGATTGCTAGGGGGATAGTGATTTTCACAACTTGCCCCTGTGCATGAACACCAGCATCGGTTCGACTTGCAGTAGAAATACTACAGCTCTTATGTTTACAGATTTTGTTGAGTACTTGTTGAATACTTGCCTGAACAGTAGGCTTTTGTTCGTTTATGCCTAACTCTTGCCAGCCAAAGTAGCTCGTGCCCTTGTATGAAATTATGAGACGATGATAATACATGATTCCTCTATTTCTTTGTTTGGTATATGAAGAATACCACAGTAACTTAAAATAGAAATTATTTGTTCTCTTTCATTTAAGACCACACCCCTTGAACTTAAAAGAGGTACTCTAAAATAAGCATCTTCACCTGAAAGTTCTTTTGCAGTTTCGATTAGTAATATATATGCATTTTCAAACTTTATTTTATAGTTAGAGTTTAGATCGACTAATAAGTTTGTTGTTTTATATATCACTTTTTCACTGTCTCCTAATGCCTGAACTTTGAAATAGTTTTAGCATTTTTAGAATCTTCTAGAGCTTTTTTAATCATTTTGCCAAATGCAAGTTCTTTTATGATTTCATCATAAGAAGTATCTGTTGGCAGTGCATTTATAATACATTTCAAAGAAATGACTTTAAAATATTTCATACCGTCAGATTTATTTTATATTAAAGAGTGGAGATTCACTCACTGAGGTGTAATTTCAATCCTTTCACTTAAGCATCATCGTCAATGTTATGTAAGGATATGAACAATTAACACTCATTTGAGGCTGTTATTTGTCTGTAAAGCAATTAACAATCATCATATCTTTAAGAATAGTAGGTTAAAAATTCAAAATAATGTATAAATTTTACAATTTGTCTTATTTATACAGAAATACTTCTAATTAACTGTGATAGTTAATGATATGTATTAAGGTTTAACTATATATAATGATGTTGAATAAAGAGTTATATATACAGGAGATACATGAAACACGAAGAAAAAGTTAAATACATTATTTTTTCAACATATGTATTTATACTCATGATGATTTTATTTGTACTAGCTGCAGAATTTAATTCAGATTTTAAAGCTTTTTTAGTTGGAAATGTTATACCTGAACTAATTGGTATATGTATTGAAATATTAGTAATCATTTGGTTTTTTGAAAATTGGCAAAGAAACAAAGAATCTCAGAAAACTATTGTATATGAAAAACGACTTAGAGAATATTTAATTTTCTTTTTAAAATATGGCTTAGTTGGTTTACCAGAAAGTTTAAAAATAGGTAATTTTTTCGGAAATAGTCATACAGAAAATAAAAAAGAAATAAAAGCCATAATAGACTATTTAAATCAAAATGAAATTGATATTGATTTACTTAAAAAATTCAAATATCATCTTAAAATTGACAAAACTGCATTTGAAAATTTACTTGAAGTGGCTGCTCTTCTCTCTGATGAACACTTCAAATCATGGATAAGAATTGTTTATTTCATTAACAAGTTAGATAAACTACATGGCAATGATAAAAAAGAACATAAGGTTAATATAATGCTTATATTACGTGAAATAAACCGTTTTGATAAAGCATCTAATGAGCATCAAATATATGTTGGATCAAACATATAACAAGACCTCGGAGAGAAATAGTTTACCCTAGCGGGCAAAACTATTTCTCAAGTCAATCGTTGTACGTTCCCGCGGAGCGAGAACGTACAACGGCGAAGCTGAGCCCTAAACGTGCCACCCGTCTTTTGTCGTATTTCGCTACGCTACATACAACAAAAGACAGGAGTCCCACATCAAAGTGTATCCCAGAAAATCGCAAGCGAATTTTCCGACATACACATTAATGGAGCTCAGCTTCGCCGTTATCCTACAAATCTAAAACAGGGAAGCCAATGAATATTACAAAATATTTTAGCCAATTAAATAAAACATCTCAAGAAATTTTTAATACTACAATGACGGACTCAATTAACTTAGGAAAGACTCATTCAATTTCATCTTTTATAGTTGAATTCTCAGAATGTTTATTTGAGAAAGAAGAAAAAAAAATGCTTAGAACAGTTGCTATTCAACTTGAAACAGCAACATTGAATTTATCATTAGGTCTATATCGACAAGCTTTTTCTTCACTACGTTTAGCATTTGAAATGGGATTAGGTCTTATTCATTTTTCGATAAATAAACTTGAACATAATGAGTGGTTAAATGGTGAAAATGATATAAAGTGGGCAAAGCTAATCAATGAAGAAAATGGTGTTCTATCAAAACGGTTTTCAAAAGCTTTTTTTTATGAACTTGAAGAAATTATAAATGAGTATAATGGAAAAGCAAAAAAAGTATATCGTGAAATGTCTGAATATGTACATGGGAATAGTGATACATGGCAAAAAAGTGGCTTAAGTTTAAAATATAAT
Organism: Sulfurimonas sp.; assembly: GCF_047622445.1. Taxonomy (GTDB): domain Bacteria; phylum Campylobacterota; class Campylobacteria; order Campylobacterales; family Sulfurimonadaceae; genus Sulfurimonas. Next base: position 2,838 of record NZ_JBLHOE010000037.1, on the reverse strand, counting down.
GAAGAATTAAAAAATAAGTATTTTGAACTCTTCAAAGAAGTGTCAGAAATTTTACTATTTGTTTTAAATTGTAGATATCTAAAATCTTTTGATGCAGATAAAATAGATAGTATCTCCGAATTTCTAATAGAAGACTTAGGCCATATAACAGAAATAAGAGAATTTTTAAACGGTGCAAAGGTATAAAATGTCAGATATAAAATTACGTACAGAAAGTATTCGAGATGATGAATTTAATGATTTAGCAGTCACTAATGCTAACGATAAAAAAATTATTTCGTCCTTAAAATCTTCAGAACCTTGCCTATTAGAAGGTTCAAGAGGAACAGGAAAATCATTTTTAATGAGGATGGCACATTTGGATTTAGATAGTAATAAGGACTTTATATCAGTTTATATACCTTTTAATATAAGTTCTTTAATAAATACAGCTGATCCTTTGCAGTTCTATCACTGGATGCTAGCAAAAACGCTAAAAACTTTATTAAATAAATTAAAGAAAAAAGGCTTATCTGTTTCAGATTATTCTAAAGGTTTATTAAGTAATGATACAGCCGAAGATGATGAAACAATAGAAAAAAATTTAAAAAATATCGTAAAGCTTTTTGAAAATTCATATAAAAATAAATCTGAAATCAACATTGATACATTGCCTGATATAGAAGATGTAAAAGAAGCAATACAAGAAATATGTGAAGAAAATGATATTAAAAGAGTTTATTTCTTTTTTGATGAAGCGGCACATGTTTTTAGACCTAAACAGCAAAGACAATTTTTTAACTTATTTAAAGATTTAAGGTCTCCATACATTGTTTGTAATGCAGCAATTTATCCAGGAGTAACATACTTTGGAGACTCTTTTGAATTAATACATGATTGCCTACATCAAGTATTAGATAGAAATATTTCAGATACTGATTATTTGTCTTATTTTAAAGAAATGGTTTTTAAACAAATTGACGATAATCTAAAAATTCATATTGATAAACAAGGAGAACTATTTAAAACTTTAGTGTTCTCATGTGCAGGTAACCCTAGAATGTTATTGAATACAATCCAAAACTTATCATCATTTAAAACAGCAGAAGTAAATAAAATAATTAAAGAATTTTATTTGACAAAAATTTGGACAGAACATACAGCTCTAGGCGATAAGTATAAAGGTCATCAAAATTTAATTGACTGGGGACGTGATTTTTTGGAAAAAACAGTTATTCCAACTGTTGTAAGTAATGAAACATCAAGTATATATTTTTGGATAGATAAGGACATACCTGAAACAGTCAAGGAATCATTACGTTTATTAACATATACTAGTATTATTAAAAAAGAAAATTCAAACATTCGTGCACATGAGAGATTAGGTATTAGATATGAAATTAAGTATGGTTGTATTATTGCTTTAGAGAAAAATCCGCATGCACAATCACTAGAAATAGAAAAAATACGCTCAGTTAGACGATATACTGAATTTGGTAAAATGCATAGTGAATATGACAATATAGAAAGTTTACCTGTAGCTATATTAAGTGATGAACAATATCAAAAATCATTAGAAAGTATGTTGAAACAACCTATAAGTGTGCTGTCTTTAACAAGTTGGCAAAAAAGAAAATTAAATGAAGCTAGTATTAATACTATTGAAGAATTATATGTTTTAAGAGAAGCAGATTTAATTGCCAAAATTTATGGAGTAGGTACCGCAAGGGCAAGAATAATGAAAAATGCTGCTAATGCTGAGCTATTAGAATATATATCAGGATAACAAAATCTTGAAAAAAATAGTTATACTAGCGGGAAAAACTATTTCTCAAGTCAAACTGTGTCTTCACATCACAGGTAATTGATTATATTAAAATAATATAAGGATATAAAAAATATGCCAAATAAAAACGATAGTTATATAATAACTTTAAAAAAAGCACACATTGAATGGGGTACCCATAGACATACAGAAACAAGAGAATTGATTTATGGAGAAGGATATATCCAAATTCCTTCAGAATATGCACAAAAATTTGAAATATTTATGAGCAATAAAAAAGGTGCTAATATTGAATATAAGTGTAGTTCAAGTGAGGGTACACTTTCTGATATAACCTTAAAAGCAAGTGGTAGTCAAGGTAAAAATAATTTATATGCAAAACAATTTCAAGGTAGTGGTAATTTAAAAACTATTGGTAATTGGTACAATGCAATAAAAGCAAAAACTGGCGATAAAATTAAAGTTACATTTACTAGTCCTACAACTATATATCTAGAAAAATTATAGTATTTAACATAGTAAACAAGGAAGATATATGTATGAAACTATTTTTACAAACACTAAAGACTATGGGAATACTTTTTTAAAAGAATTTACATCAAAACTAGATAGTTCAAATGACCTAATTATAGCTAGTGGCTATATTGGCGCCACAACAATAGAAGACCTTGAAAACAAAATGGTGTCTTTATCTAAAAAAGGCAATTGCAAAATTTTGATTGGAATGATTTTTCACGGAGGTGTTACAGCCAAACAGAAAAAAGTATTAGCTTCTTTAGATGATAAACTAAGAGTAATAAATCCAGATAATGGTGTGTACATCTCTATGCAACAATACCATGGGAAAATTTATAAATTTATGAACGAGGATACCAGTTATTTATATTTAGGTTCATCAAACTTTTCAAAAGAAGGTTTTGCTTCAAGACTTGAATGTACAACAATAATTAAAGATAATCAAACAAAAACAGAGGTTGCTTTATACCTAGAGCATCTCTTTTCATTAAAAACAACTGTACCATTAAAAAAAGCTGAATTACGTGTTAATGGGAAGAAAAAAATAATTTTAAAAG
>NZ_JBLHOE010000036.1:0-31255 GCF_047622445.1 Sulfurimonas sp. | reverse complement strand
GCATCGATATTAATCTACTACCTTATAGACTGCATATAAGTAAGATGGAAGTTTCTAATACTAAGGGTAATACTTGCTTTAATGTGAGATTGTGAAAAAACTTAGTATGGAATATCCCCCTATAAACTAGACAATATTTAATTCAGTATAAGACTTAATAGAGTTAAAAATGGCAAGAGTGATTTGATAGTGAAGAGTTCACAATAGAGGCAAAATCTTAAGAATAATAAATAACATAGACTTATTTATGAAATTTTTGAAGAAGATAAAATTATTAATATTCTTAGAATGAGGACTCATTAGGGTCAATAAGAAAAGCTAGTATTTATTTTATACCATCCTTTTTACCTAAATGTTCTCGTCCCCATTTTTCAAGCTCTATTAGTGCAGTGCTTATGGTTTTTCCTTTTTCGGTTATCTCATACTCAACACGAGGTGGGACTTCGGGGTAGGCTGTGCGGTTTATTAAACCATTTTTTTCTAAGACTCTTAAATGCTCTGATAGTACTTTTTTACTGATGCCAGACACTATCTCCTGAATCTGTGAAAAACGCAGGTTTTCTTCTATGAGATGCCATAAGACAAGAGAACGCCATTTACCGTTTAGTACATCCATAGTTGCTTCTAGTGAACATTTATATTCTTTGTTGTTAAAATAATACATTATCATCTCATAAATTTCAAAATTTGTAACTCTGCTACAACTTGCAAAACACCGCAAAGGAAACTTTTAGGTAACCTGATTACCTCTAAGTAACGTATTTACAGCCCCTTTTTTAGTAGCTATAATTTTATTGTAACATAACTTATAGTTAAAAATAAGTACAAAGGTATACAATATGAAAAGAAGAGATTTTTTTAAGAAAACTTCGGCTTTCGCTTCATTTATGGTGCTTGGTTTATCAACTAAATTAAGTGGTGCACAACAACAAGAAAAAAAAGGAAAAGAAATGAGTAATTATCCAAGAGCATTTTCACATATAGGTATAACAGTCCCAGATTTAGAAGAGGCAGTCAAATTTTATAACGAGGTAATGGGTTGGTATATTATGATGCCACCAACTGTAGTATTGGAAGAACAAGAAACTGCTATTGGGCAAATGTGTATTGATGTATTTGGTAAAGGTTGGGGAAGTTTTAAAATCGCTCATCTTTCAACAAGTGACACAATAGGGATAGAGCTATTTGAATTTAAAAACAACAAAAAACCAAAGCATGAATTTAATCCTTATCAAACAGGTATTTTTCATTTTTGTGTAAAAGACCCAGATATCGAAGGCTTAGTCGCAAAAATAGTTGCAGCAGGTGGAAAACAAAGAATGCCAATAAGAGAATATTTTCCAGATGAAAAACCATATAAAATGGTTTACTGTGAAGATCCATTTGGAAATATTATTGAAATTTATACTCACTCTTATGAGTTGGTTTATTCAGACACATACAAATAGAAGGAAATAGTATGATTAAAATTATTTTTACTTTTTTATCATTAGCTACACTACTTATATCATCTAATGATATTAAAACTCCAAAATTAGAAATAATAGCCCAATGGGACTTTTTAAAATACGATATCAAAGATGAAAAGATTCGCAATCGTTGGGAGCAGAGTAAAATATACAATCAGGCTTTAATACAAGGTATAAAACTCGATGCCAATGAAAATATATATGCTACAACGGCGCGCTGGAAGGGTAAAGATATTCCAGCAACCCTCTCAAAGATTAAAAATGTCAATGATGAAAAGATTCTAGTTCCATATCCATCAGAAGCTTTTAACGATATCTCTAATCCCAAGGGAATTAAGTCAGTTTTAGGTTTTGAGATAGATGAAAATAATGTTATGTGGATTTTAGACCAAGGTCATATTGCAGGTCAGCCAACAAAGTTTGGTGATGAAAAATTAGTTTTATGGGATATTGACAAGAATAAAGAGCTGCAAAGATATAACTTCAGTGATAAAGAGACAAATCGAGAATGCTCATTTTTAAATGATATTGTAGTAGATAATAATAGTGGATTCGCCTATATAACTGATTCTGGTGTTTTCTGTAAGCCATTAGAAGGTGGATTACTTGTATATGATAAAAAAAATAACAAGTCACGTAGAGTCTTATCAGGGACAAAATTTACGAATAATGAAAAAGATTTCTTTTTTAATGTAAATTCAAAACCAGCTTCAATGATAACTGGAGCTGATGGGATTGCCCTAACAGGTGATAGAAAAACTCTTTATTGGACAAACTTAACTGGAAATATTTTGTATTCTATACCAACAATTATTTTACGCGATTTTTCTGTTTCAGAGGCTGAGATACAAGCTAGTGTAGAAATTGTCAATATCTTACCATCTAACACAGATGGGATGACCTCTGATAGTGAAAATAACCTTTATATGACAGGATTAAGTATTAATGGCGTAATGTATAGGGATGCGAAAACACACAAAGTTTCTCGTCTACTTTATAATCCAGAAATGATCTGGCCTGACACTTTTTCATGGGGACAAAATGGAGATTTATATATGATATCTAATAATATAAATAGTTACTTAGATGGTACGATGGATTTCAAGAATCCAAATAAATCAAATTTTATAATATGGCGTTTTAGAGTGAATAAAAAATCATATTTACATCAAAAGTGAGAGTATAAAAATAACTGTGTTTAAGCTTACTTATCTGAGCTACTATATTCTGGTGATTATAAATAATTTTAGTATATTTTAGTGCAGCATGTATCTTTTTTATAAAAGGTACATGAAGTAGGTAAGTTATAAACTGCATCTAGTGAATTAATCTCCACTTTTAAAGTTTTACATCTCCAAGTTCTTCTTGTGATGCAGTCTGTATTACTTCTTTGAGTATATTTTTAAACTCATTAGTAATATCATCAAAAGAGGTTAACTCTCCTTATAATAATTCACTTGATTATCTTATCAAATGAATCTACTTTTTAAGGTTTACACAGTTTATTTTACACTCTCCTTTTCGTTCTACCCTTGTAGTTTTCCAACCATTTATCAACCTCTTCTTGGTCATACATAATAGTTTTTTCATTTAACATACTATACGGCAATGGATCATTGATTTTTCTAGGGCCTTTGAATATAGTTTAGATTCTCCAGTATTGGGAGCTATAAGATAGAATTTTTCATTAAGTCACAAAAATAGATTTTAAGGGATATAGAAAACGTGACCGTTTTACAAGAGCTTCTTCAAAGATTAGAATAAATTCTTAGTACATTTATTAAGAGATGCCTAATCGTAAAGCCCGTAATATACGGATACTAAAGTTATGTGGATTATCTGTAAAGTTTCTGAAGATATGTCCGATATAGGCTCACAATAAACAAATATCAAAGGTTACTTTTCATGGTTCTTTCTTCTTTAAAACGCTCTATTATGCAAAATCAGGTGGATGCACTTAAGGGAGATAAGCTTTTAGAAGATACTGAGCAGTTCTTTAAAAATAGCAGAGCATTAAGAAAAATGATTAAAGAGTATAAACCTTCTCAAGAACAATCAAGAGCTACCTCAAGTTCTAGAAGAAGAGAGAGAACTAGTAGTATTTACTAAAAGCTAGATAAAGGTTTTGAAGCCTAGCTCCAGTTTTCTGCAACTATAAACGGTTTGTAATAAACCTAACTATTAAAAATACAAACATACTAAAACCTATAATTACCGCTGCTAAGGGTGCACTGTAACTTAATCCATAACTATTAAACCTATCAAAAATTAAAACTGGTGTAGTCATTGGATGATAAACCAAAATCACTATGGCACCAAATTCGCCAAGACCTCTACTCCACATCATTAATGCGCCGTTTATTATGTCTTTTTTCGCATTTGGAATAGTTATTCTGAAAAATACATTAATAGGTGAAGCACCTAGTGTCCTAGCTGTTTTTTCAAGTTTTACATCTACTTTTCTAAATCCATCTTTTGCACTGTTTATTAAAAAGGGTGCAGACAAGAACATCATAGCTATCATAATCCCATACTCTGTACCTATAAACTCAATACCAAAAAACTTAAAAAACTCGCCTATTTGTGTGTCTCCAAAAGTTGTAAGTAGAGCGATACCTGCGGCAGTATGCGGTATCATTACTGGAATGTCGATGAGTGATTCAACTAAACTTTTTCCATAAAAATCATATCTGGCTATTACATAAGCAAGTGGTAAACCGGTGAAGAGTACAAAAACCATTGCCCATGCAGATACCTTCATAGTGAGAAGTATAGAGTCAATTGCTTCACCATCTTTTATTGTTTCAAGTAGCTTGTCACTTCCCACACCGATAAATATTTTTATTATAGGCACACTAAGGAAAAATACTATGATGAGTGCCAAGACTATTAATGTGACATTAAATACATTGCTTTTGTTTATCGCTTTCATACTATTTCCTTCTTTGTGCTCTTTAGATTAAAATAGGTAGTTAATCTCAAAACGTCCATCTAAACTATCTGCATCTACTTTGTCTGTATCGTTGTATCCAAGTCTTAGACGCCACTGCAAACCAGCAAAAGAAGGAATATTTTGTACAAAGCCCATGTAGTAATAGTTTTCGTCAAAATTACCTTTCGTCTCGTCTGCATCTGTATGAAGAATGGACATCTGGATAAACATATCTGTATAAACGCCTTTTTTATTCGCATTACGTACTAACTCTATACGGTAACTTTTAGTATTTGCCATCCAGTTGTAGCGAGCCATAGAACGAGTGTACCCTGATGTTGGAAACCCACGCCATGGGGTGATAAGGTCAGCTTCATCAAATATCTGTGAATATCCAAGGTTTAGTTTGTAGATACTAAACTTTGCTACTAAACGAGCGGCTAACATTTGAGAGTCTAGTGAATCGGCATTTTTATACCCACCAACTTCACCACTTAATCCAGCGAGTGTTCCTTTGTATGTTGCCCCACCAATCGCACCACCACCGTTATCAAACTGTTTAATGTAGCGTGCACCAGGGGATAGGGAAAACCCATTCATTTTTATTTTGTAGTTGGCTTCCACCATCACTTGAGAAACTAAGTTTGGTACGCTGTAAAATGAAGTGTCAAGTTTTAAGTTGTCTATAGACTTGTTGTGTAGATCACCCACAATTAATGGAGCATCAGTATTTACTCCGGCAGCTTTTAAACGAGTATATGTAAGTCCCTTATGCATTGCAGTATCATCATTTTCACTCCAAGTAGGGTTATTAGATGAAGATGAACTACTGTCTCCATACATAAGAGTTGAATGTGACTGAGTGTGGTCACGTAGTTTTTGTTCTGTTAAGTATCCTAATTTTATAGAAGTATCTGGGATTGCTTTTGACGCAATTACGATACCATCAAATGTATTTGGAATCATTTTTGTATCGTTAGACTTAGTGTAGAATGTCTCAACCATTTGACGACCTACAAGTAGCTCAGTTTTTGGGATACCTAGATAACGTAGATATGCTTGTCCCAGAACACCCATAGATTTACTTCCCGTATTTGTGTAGTCATATCTACTCAAAGTGTCTTTTCCTGGCTTTAAACGGTTTACCGGGTTACTGTCATTATCAAAAAATGCTCGCGAATAGTAAAGACCTGCTGTAAAATCAATATCAGCAAAAGTAGCACTTTTATAGATGACTGACCCACCAAGACCACTTACTATATGAGTGTTTTGACCTGAATTATCTTCTTCCCACGCATAATAAAAAGTGTTAGAACGAAGACGTCCATAAAACATACCCTGGGTAAACATTTTACCAAGACTATCAACAGAACCCGGCTTTTCATTATATACCATTTGATAATTCGTTTTTAATGCATGTTTTGGTGCTTCCTCTGCTGCGTATAGACTTGTTGATAATACCAGAGTACTTACTAATAGACTCTTGATAGCTGTTGTTCTCATTTTATTTATTTCCTTTTTATTTGTTGTTAGTTTAAGTATATATACTTAGCTCTCTAGATGAAACTGATGTCTTTTTTATCAAACCCGATTTGGATTATGTTCGTTCTATCTGCATAACATCCTTCATAGTCTCTTTTTAAGATTTTTATAAAAAACTGATGCTGTTTTACTTTTACAAAAAGTTTGTAGTGATCAACTATTCCCATACATTCGTCAACTATTCCTTCAAAAACATAGTCAGTTGTAAGCGTGCCATTCTTAGCAACTTTAATAACATTGGGATCTACTGAGTACACTTTTGCAGAAGATTCATATCCAAGCATTGTTGCTGGAAAGATGTTTTTAAAGCCTAAGAATTTTGCTACTTCAATATTTGCTGGTTGGTTGAGAACATCCTTCGCCGCTCCGACCTGCTTGATTTCACCATCCATAATAATTGCAATCTTATCAGCTAGGTAAGATGCTTCTCTAAAGTTATGTGTTACATGAATAGTGATAACGTCATACTTTCTATGTATGTCTTTTAAACTCTTCATAATCGCATTTCTAAAAGTCGGGTCAATAGCACTTAAAGGCTCGTCTAAAAGAAGTAACTTCGGTCTTGAAAATAAAGCTCTTGCTATTGCTACACGTTGCTTTTCACCACCACTTAAATCCTGTGTTGAACGTTCAAGAAGATTTTCTAGCTTTAAAAAATCTACAAGATCTTGAAACAGCTCATCTGCATCTTCTATTGTTTTATATTGAGATGAAAACCTAATGTTTTCTTCAACATTAAGATTTGGAAATAATGCAAAATCCTGATATACAAAACCTATATCTCTCTTCTCTGTTGGTAGCAAAGAAATATCATCGCCTTTAAAAATTATGTTTCCAGTACATGGATTTAATCCGGCAATAGTCTCCAGTAACATAGTTTTTCCACTACCACTCTGACCAAGAAGAACAAAATACTCATTTTTTTGTATATCTAGATCTATGTTGTGAAGTGAAAAATTACCTGTATTACTCGATAGGTTTTTTATCTTTAAGTAGTCCATTTTGTTTTACTTTCCTATTATGGAAGCATCTCCAGAAATATTTGCAGGAGAGATAACTCCCTGACCATTTTTAATCATAATAGCTTGACCTTCATCCGAGAGTACAAAGTTTACAAACTTGATTGCTCCTTCTTTATTTGCTGGTGACTTTTTATTTTGCGCAACTGTGATACCGTAAACCATCGCTCCACCTTTTTTAGTAATGAATTGACCTGGTTTCTTTCCACTTATGTCAAATGAGGCGGTTTTATAGAAATCCCTAAACTCATTGTCTTTTAGAGATACTTCTTTTGGAAGAGTGATATAATTCAAACCATGTTGCTCGGCAACGGATTTATAAATATAGAGATAATCATAAGCATTAGCTTCTATAAGTCCAAGTAAGTCTGTTTCTTTCGGTCTAACAATCACTTTTTTCCTATCTTCTTCACCAACTTTATATGATGTACCGTATCCAAATAGTTTTTCAAAAAAACCTGGAATCTTGTAGTGCTTTTCTGCGAGTTTTGTTACTAAGATTGATCTGTATCCACATGGATCCATATTTGGATTTGAGTGACCGACCTTAACCCCATCTCTTAGAAAAATCTCTGGCCAGTTTTGTGGGTTAATTTCATTTGCATATTTTGCTTTTGATGTATAGGCTATTGCCATTTCATTCGTTGCAAATTGCGCATTGAACTTTGCATGATTTGGAATAAGCAGGTTGTCTATTACATTGTAATCAGCACTCGCCATTACATCCGCCGCTTTACCTATCTCAGAAATCTTTCTAGCAGCAGCTCTGCTTCCACTAGCTTCTCTTTGAACATCATACTGTGGGTACTTAATTTCAAATGCTTTTTCTATATCTGCAAATGGAACTGCCAGACTACCAGCATGAAATACAGCTATTTTCTCTTTTGCAAGCATACTAGATACCAATACAACACTTAGACCTAGACTTAGTAATATTTTTTTATTCATCTTCTTTACCTCTTAGTTAAATAAATTAACTTGATTATTTGTATAGAGGCAATTAAATTTAATTACCTTAACACTTTCTTGCTCGCTGATTGAAGCTGTTACATCATCGGTTACTAGAATACAGTTGCTATCGTGTAAGACAGTAATCATTCCTGAGCCATACTTATTGTCTTGAGTTACTTTGTATTCTCCATTTTTATAAAATCCAAGCACAACATTTACACGACCTGCTTTTGTTTTAAAACTTTGGACATTTTTAGCAATGTCTATATCGTGATGTATGGCTAAGGAACCTTGCATTTTATGTAGAACGGGAAGTGCAAAGAGATGCATATTAACCATAGCAGTCAAAGGATTCCCCGGTAGACACATAACAAAAGTATTTTCCATCTTTCCCATCATAACAGGACGACCCGGTTTTATGTTTACACCGTGAAAAGCTATATCTAAACCATTACTTTGAAATGCTTCTGCCATAAAGTCTGCATCACCCATAGAAATACCACCAGTGGAGATGATGACGTCGTAGTTTTTAAGAGTTTTTACAAATGCTATAGACTTCTCTAAAGAGTCAGGCACAAGACCTGTATAAGTTGCATTAAAACCTTTCTCTTTTAAAAGTGAGATAATTGCGTAAGAATTACAATTGTATATCTCATCTTCACTCGCACTTTCCCACGGCTCTCTTAATTCATTTCCAGTAGATACAACAGCAATAGTAAGCTTTTTATATACCGACAACATAATTATGCCTTGAGAGGCTAATATTGCAATCATCGTAGATGTAATTACTTCACCTTTGTTGAACAATACATCTTCAAGGGCTTTTTCTTCACCTTTAAATCTTAAACATGCATTTTTCTTGACATTTTCTTTTATGCTTACTTCATCATTTTTATAATCTAAAACATCCTCAATAGGGATGATAGTATCTGCGTCATTAGGAACCTTCGCTCCTGTCATTATTTTATAGCACTCATTATTACCCAAACACTCATCAGAATTTTCACCCGCTAAGATTGTTTTTACAACCTTAAGTCTCTTTCCTGCATCTGTAGCCTTTATTGCAAAGCCATCCATTGCAGAATTGTTAAAAGAGGGTAGGTTCTTAGTACAAAAGATATCTTGCGCTAAAACTCTTCCAATAGAATTTTCTATGTGCGTTATCTCTTGAATGTTTGTAATCTGTGCAATATCGAGTGACAAAGATACTGCATCTTTAAAATCTAAATACTTATTCATGTAAAGCCTTTATTTGTCTGTATGATTTCCCTATTTTTGATACCACGTAGAGAATCTCATCACTACTTAAATTTTTCTCAAAAGACAAAGATAAAGCTTGTCTACTTTGTAATTCTGTATAACCCATAGCTTGAATTATTCTCGAAGGTTTTGAAAGTCCCAAAGAACACCCTTCACCATTTGTTACAAAAATATTTGAGAGGCTCAAGTTTCTAATTACTTCCCTTGCTTTTATACCTTTGAGTCCAAAATGTAGTACATTGTTAAGTGTTGCCTTTTCATCTACAAAGAAGATGAGATCATCTTTGAGAGTTTGGGTTAAAACCTGTATAAACTCATCTTTACAAGAAATACAAGGTATCTCTTTGTTCACAGCATCAAAAGTGAGTTTCAAACCTACAGTGTCAATATTTGCTAGGTTCTGCTCTTTAAAAAGATCATTATGAAGCAATACAGAATGTGTAAAGTAACCACTGAGTTTGTAAACATCAAAATAAGCCACGTCGCAATCAGCAGCATCAAGTGTTGCTGATATATTTGAGATAACAGTTCCGCTAAAAATTTCTTTTACCTTTTTTAAATCTACTTTTACAAAAGTATCAATGACATAAGGTGATAAAAATAGATACTTCTCTTTAAGAGATTCAATACCTCTATAGTCTATAGTTCCATCTGGCATTAGGTTTATGTATGTAACGTTAAACCCAAGTGACTCATAAATCTCGGCTGCTTGAAACACCGATTCACTCTCGCCAAGACTAACTGCAATGTCTACTTTAAACTCCAACATCAAACCTAAAAAACCTTCTTTAGAAAAAGAGAAACTATGTAAATTGGAAAAGTTAAATCTTGATGTTAAATTTTTATTTAAACTTTCAAACTCTACATTACTACTCAAAGCCTCAATACTTAATGTTTTTTGGACTGATAAATCATTTGTTTGGGGATAATTCAAATAGTTTAGTTTATACATTTTGATTTTCCTTAGTACAATGAATAACTTCACCATCTGCCATAAAAATTTCTTCAAATCTCTTTTGGGAAAAGTCTCTCACTTCTTTTTTTAAGAGTTTATATTTGGAAATAAGCTCTTTAGCCTTCGGTGTTAGGGAAGTTCCACCAGATTCTCTTCCTTTCTTTACTATCACTAGATCATCTTCAATATACTCTTGAAGTATTTTGATATGGCTCCAAGCTTTTTTATAGTTCATGCCAACTCTTTTAGCAGCTTGGGAAATAGAACCTGTTTCATCTATGAGTTCTAAGATTTGAGTTTTACCACCACCAAATATGAGATGCTCATTGTCATCTTCTAGCCAAGTTTTAACTTTTACTACCATGGTGACTCCTTGTTCTAAAACATCCAAGCTGACAATATGTAACTTCAATATCACTTTTCTTAGTCGTTGCACCAACTTTTTTCAAAGAAAAATCCTGAGCCACTTCCCAAGCAGCAACACACTCTACTTGATTTTTGTCATTAGCTTTTGAAAATAATTTCTCATATATATCTTCTCTCGCTTCACCAAAGTCATTACTACCAAAAACACCAAGTTCACAGTTATCAATTTTAATACTATGCGCTTTGGTAAGTTCGGCTATTTCACTAGGTTCTATTTTCAACTCTCTAGCCAATTTAAAAGCATCTAAACAGTTGATCTTTCCATCATCATTTAGAAATTTCTTTAAAATTTGCTCTGTATTAGTCATGAACTCTTCCACTGTGGGTATAGATGTTCATTTTTCTTCCTCTAGCAAAGCCTATGAGAGTTATTCCATGTTTATTGGCTGTTTGTACTCCAAGGTATGTTGGAGCAGTTCTAGAAACTACTATAGGGATTCTATGCATAACGGCTTTAACAACCATCTCAGAACTAAGTCTTCCACTCACAAATAAAACTGCTTTTGTAGTGTCAAGACCATCTATCTTACACTTACCGACTGCTTTATCTATTGCATTGTGTCTACCGATATCTTCGGCTGTTACAAGGCTCTTATCTTCTAAAAACAGCATTGCTTTATGTACACAACCTGTTAGTCTATATAGTTCACTATCAGCGTAGAATTTTTTCACTTCATCGCTGATTATTTTAGGACTAATCACAAAATTAGTTTGGTTAAATGGAATCTCTAGACTTCCGGCAACATTACCAGTAATCCCTCCGCCACAACCGCTTACGAGCGTTTTTTCTTTATAGAGGTTTTGTAGTGAGTCTGTATCAACTGCTGCTTTGATATCGACTTTTAAACCATCTTCGCTTACTTCAATAGATTCAAGATCACTTATATCAGTGATTACGTTTTCGCTCATTAAAAATCCGATAGCATGAGCTTTTTGGTCTTTAGGTATACACATCATAGATATAATCTTTTCACCATTGAGATAAACATTTAGTCTTGCTTCTTCAATAGTGACATCTTCCACTTCTGTGATTTCTTCACCGTTTACTCTGTCTATCATGATTGTTTTTAAATATTTACTATTAGACATTTCATACCTTTTTAACTATGCAAATTTTGCATAGTTGAAATTAAAAAGAAAAGCATTTTGCCCCATAAGGAGCACAATGCTTTCTTAATTTGTTAAAGCTTCTTCTTCTAAAACATCAGGTCTTAATTGTTCCAGATATTCTACAGGTAGCTTTCCAGTTACAACACCAGGAATGTAGCCTTTTACAGCTGCAAACATGGAATAAACAGTCTCAAATGTAAAGAACGAAATAATTGCACTTCCCATAAAATGTAGGAATAATATAAATCTTTTGAATTGAATAGTTTCTACGTATGTTGCAGAATCTAGTACCATGTACCAGATAATGAAACCACTTAAAACTAAAATCCCTCCAAATGCTACATATGCATAATAATTTATTCTATCCATTGGATGATAAGTCCCTCTGAGAAAAATCTTATTCCAGATCTTTGTAGTTGGTCTTGCAAAATACTTATGGTCTTTAAAAGCAATCACTGTCATAATAAGCCAGATTGGAATCCAACCTACACCAACAATTTCATGACTTGCTCTCATAAACCTTGCTACATATCCACCACCGGTAATATTTCCAAATGTAATTGAAAATCCAGTAACAAATAGATAAGCCATAACTATAATATTTAATAAAATTATCACTCTTTGAAAGAGTGAGTATACTTGTACAGTATCGCTAGCTCTAGTAATTTGAGCTTGTTTTCTTCCTTTGGCAACAATAAACATAGTTAAAAATAGGAAGAACTCTGCTAAAAAAACTAAAGGCAACAAATGCTGTCTCTCTTCAAATGCACGAATAACTTCAGGAGCTATAGTTTCATAGCTTGGTCCGAAAAGTCCTACTTCCATTTGTTCATAGTGAGTTAAACTATCAAATGGCACTAATTGTCCGGTAATATTTCCTTGTACAATTTGCATAATAAAGTTAAATACATAACCTATGTCAGCAATTGTTGCTAAGTAAAAATACCAATATGTTAAAAGGATGAATAGAAAACCTATAATTAAATAGGTCTTATATTCACTAAGAAAACTTTTACTTTGCATAAGCTTTGTCCCATCCATAAGGTGCAGATTGTACCCCATGTCCAGCAGCTACGACTCTTTCTCTAAAGATATCTGCAACTTCAGCAGAATCACCAACAAGTAGTGCTTTAGTAGAACACATAGAAGCACATACAGGTACTTTACCTTCTGCGATTCTATTTTGCCCGTATAGTTCTCTTTCTTTATGTGAGTTAGTCTCTTCCGGACCACCTGCACACATAGTACATTTATCCATGACGCCTTTTGTACCAAAAGCACCATCTTGAGGAAACTGTGGAGCTCCAAAAGGGCAAGCATATAAACAATAAGCACACCCTATACATACTTCTTTATTATGAAGAACGATACCGTCTTCTCTAATATAGAAACAATCAACTGGACATACTTGCTGACAAGGAGCATCAGTACAATGCATACAAGCTACAGATAAAGAAAACTCCATACCTTGTATACCTTCATTGACTGTTACAACTTTTCTTCTGTTAATTCCAGCTGGTAATTCATGTGCTTCAGCACATGCAACGGAACAACCATCACAATGAATACATCTGTGTTCATCACAATAAAATTTCATTCTTGAAACGTCTATTTTACTCATAATGCACTCCTATGCTTGCTCGACTCGACATAACCCACCCTTCGTTTCAGGGATTTGAGTAATTATGTCATAGCCGTAATTTGTGACGGTGTTCGCACTCTCACCAACCGCATATGGTGCAGTTCCTTCTGGATACTTGTGAGATAAATCTTCACCTTCCATTACGCCTGCAAAGTGAATTGGTATAAACACACTATCTTCCGAGACAGAGTGTGAATACTTTGCTTTGACTTTAATCTTTGTACCTTGTGGGGAATGTATCCACATCATAGAACCATCACGAATCCCATGCATTCCTGCTAGGTTTGGATTGATATCACAAAACATCTCTGGCGTTAAGGCCGTAAGATACTTAGAAGCTCTATTTTCCATACCTGCACCATTTAGATTTACAAGTCTTCCTGTAATCAAGTTAACAGGAAAATCTTTCGACCAATTTTGTGCAGTCTGTTCAGAAATATATCTTGTATCCACTCTAAAGTGATTTTCTTTATCATCAAAACTTGGATACTCTTTAGTCAAATCTTGTCTTGGAGAGTGTAAAGGCTCTCTGTGCATAGGAATTTGATCAGGGAATGTCCATACTTTAGCTCTCGCTTTAGCATTTCCATACGGTGCCATACCTTGTTCCATACATTTTTCCGCGATAATATTAGAAGTATCAACTTTCCAGTTTTTACCTATTCTTTTCTTTTCATCAGCAGTGAGTTTGATTCCAAGAACTTCTTCTATATTATCTTTATTAATCTCAGGGTAACCATCTTTCTTCGCTGAACCTTTAGGTGCTGAACCTTTTCCTGATAATAAATCTTGACCATCATGTTCTAGTCCAAATCTATTTCTAAAGCCCATTCCACCATCTGCAACACTTCTGTTGATATTGTAAAGTATTGCTGATCCTGAATGTTTTTCAGTCCAACATGGCCATGGTAAACCATAGTATTCACCCTTCATCTTGCCATATCCTCTACCAGACACCTGATCAAACATATGCCAATTTTCTTGGTGTGCCTTTAACCTTTTAGCAGTCCACCCAGTAAGACCAATAGTCTTAATGATTCTTGCAATTTCATCAGTTGCATCTTCTGGCCAAGTAAAATCTTTTTTATTTTCTTTTACTTTCATTCCAGCAGTTAATTCATCATAAAACCCAAGTTTCTTAGCCAGTTCAAACATAATGTCTTGATCTGTCTTTGACTCATACATAGGCTCAATAATTTTACTTCTCCACTGAGCAGCTCTGTTTGTTGCTGTAACTGAACCAGAAGTCTCAAACTGAGTTGCAGCTGGTAAAATATAAACATCATCTTGCTTATCAGTAAGAATAGCTCCCTCATTTACAAATGGATCACAAAAAACAGCCAAGTCGAGATTGTCTAGTGCTTCTTTAACCTTTTTAGTTTGAGCAGTTGATGTAATACCATTACCCATAACAAATAGTGCTTTTAGGTTTGTGCCATTGTTATGAATAGCATCTTCACCTTCATTTCCAGCAAGAACTCCAGCCCACCATCTAGCAAGGGTAAATCCTTTTTTATTCATCCAGTCTTTAGTCTTAAATCGACCTTTTAACCATTCATAATCAACATTCCACGATTTAGCAAAATACTTCCATGAACCATCACTTAGACCATAATAGCCTGGTAATGTGTCAGATAAACAAGCCATATCTGTTGCACCTTGAACATTATCATGACCTCTAAGAATATTACATCCACCACCTTCTATACCCATGTTCCCAAGAGCAAGTTGTAAGATAGGAGCCAATCTAGTATTAGAAGAACCATTACTATGTTGTGTAAGACCCATAGCCCAAATAAGAGTTCCAGGAGTTTGGTTTGCATATGCTTTAGTGATTTGAATAATCAAAGCAGCATCTACACCAGTTACATCTGCAACTTTCTCAATTGGCCAATTTTTAGCCTCTTTCATTACGTCTTCCATTCCATAAACTCTATCTTTGATAAAGCCTTTGTCGTGCCAGCCATTTGCAAAAATAATGTTTAGCATTCCATACATAAAAGGAATGTCTGTACCTGGTCTAATCTGTGCATAAAGATCTGCTTTAGCTGCAGTTTTGGTATACCTTGGATCAATAACAATTATCTGTGCATTGTTTCTTTCTTTAGCTTTTAAGAAATGTTGAAAACCAACTGGGTGATTTACCGCAGGATTCGCACCAAATATAATAATAGCTTTAGCATTTTGAATATCTCCAAGTGAATTTGTCATAGCACCGTAACCCCATGTATTCGCCACACCGGCGACTGTAGAGCTATGTCAAATTCTAGCTTGGTGATCTATATTATTCGTTCCAAACATTGCAGCAAATTTTCTATAGTAGTAAGATTGTTCTGTACCGAATTTTGCTGATCCTAAAAACATTGTTGAATCTGGTCCAGCAGTTTGTCTTAGGTTTTCTAATTTTGTAGAGATTCCATCTAGGGCTTCTTCCCAAGAAATTCTTTTCCACTGTCCTGCTTTTTTAACCATTGGGTATTTAAGTCTGACGTCTGATCGAACCATATCGATCATATCAGCACCTTTACAACAATGACCACCAAGCGATACTGGATGATCTTGTGCAACATCTTGTCTAACCCAAACGCCATTTTGTACTTCGGCTATTACACCACATCCAACTGAACATGCTGTACAGATTGATTTAACATTCTTAGAACCAGGAAAAGGATTTTTAACTTCCTCTTGTGTCGCGGCTCTTGTTATACCATCGTTAGCGAAGCTATTTGTAACACTTGCAGCTGTAGCGACAGCGGCCATTTTTAAAAATGACCGTCTACCGATTTGAGCTTTTAGCATATCAAATGCACTCATTTTGACTCCTTATTCACTATAAAGCTTGTTTGTAAAAATCATCCCAAGCTTGTGTTTTTTTGTATAGAATCTCTTTTTTATTTGAGCTTCCAACAACAACTCCATCCGAATTAGCTTCAAGAGAAGCCTTTTCTGTATTAGCAGCTAACGCCGTGGCACCTGCAGCAGCAGTAGCACCAACAACTATTGCACTTTTTTTAAGAAAATTTCTTCTACTTTCTTGCATAGTTGTCTCCTTTATATTGTGATTAGCCCCAAGAACATGAGGCTTACATAAAATCAAAAGATTAATCTTATGTAAGCCCCATACTAGTGGAGCTAGACGTCTACTTCTACATCAGAAGCTACATCTAAAGAACAAACATCTTGTTCTTTTTTTGGACCTGATTCTCTAAGTATTCTGTTTCTTTCTCGTCTATCCATCTCTTCTTGTGATATCTCATTTGAACAAGCTTCTTTTTCTACAATTCTTTCTTTAAATGCAGGAGCAGAAACTTCTAAGTAAATTCTTTCAAATTCAATAAAAGATTTTAATATGACCACTACATGTTTAAAGATAACTGCACTTTCATGTTCATATAGATCTCTTGAAAAATCATCAATAAATTCATTTAAGATTTCATCAAAGATACAGTGTGAAGTGTTTTTATACTGGTTATCACCATTTGCAATAAGATCAGATAACTCACTCATAACTGTAAATATAAACCCAATACTATCTTCATAGTCATAGTAGGCTTTTTCATCTCTTCTTATTTTTGTTTTGCCTAAAAAGTTTTTCATCTGAACTCTTTTTTTACCACTTTCTACATTTTCATCCCAATAAGAAGCAGTCGTTCTGATGTTTTTAGTTTCGGGCGAATGAAATATTTCATCAAACTCACTCATAAAGGCTACATTTGAATCAGACTTTATAAGTTCTCTTATGTCCTGAAGTGCTTGCCCAGACATCTTGTCTAATGGATTTTCTTTAAGTATGTCAATGAAATTGATTAATTCAAAATATCTTGTATTGTCAGTTGTGAAAACAAAACATCTTGATAACATTGCATAGTATAAAGCTCTCGCTTTATTTATTTTTACCTCATTCATTGTACTTCTCCTGGCGTTTTATATAGATCTTTATTTTCCATATAGCTTTTCATCATAATTTTAGGTTTACAAGTTTCGCAGCAATAAAGTGTTCTCTCTTTAATTGGATCATGATTGAAGATAGGTGCCATCATGCTAGCAATCTTCTCTACTGCTTTAGTTGTTGCAAATTCTTTACCACATTCAACGCAGGCGAAGAGAGTGTCTGTTGCTAGTACCTCTTCTGTAAACCAAGAAGAATTTAGTTTAATAACGTCTTTTTCTATAGTCAAACAATCTGCTTCAGGACAAGATACTTCACAGTATCCACATGCTGTACAGATACTAGGATTTATTCTCAGTGAGTTATCATCTACATTTGCTACAAGAGCATCTACATTACAAGCACCTACACACGCTAGACAAAGAGTACAGTTGGCTTCGTTGACATTTACTTTTGCATAGTGAATATGTTCACCTGTTTGTACTTCACCTAGGTCATCATCTCCAACTATGTATTTAAGTCTATTTGAGAAGACTTCTCTTTTTCTTGTGCTTAACTCATTCATTTTAAATCTAGAATTTTCAATAAAACTAACTTGCTCTAGTGCATTTACTAGTTCTTCTTCATCCATAGCAACGATGATTGCATCCATAGAGTATTTTTTCTGATATACCTGATTT
Organism: Sulfurimonas sp.; assembly: GCF_047622445.1. Taxonomy (GTDB): domain Bacteria; phylum Campylobacterota; class Campylobacteria; order Campylobacterales; family Sulfurimonadaceae; genus Sulfurimonas. Next base: position 13,380 of record NZ_JBLHOE010000036.1, on the reverse strand, counting down.
AAAATTAAGATAGAGTCTTTTACCCCTTTTGCTAAAAAGTCAGAGTAAAAGATAACTTGTGAACCTGATTCTTGTAAAAGAGTGAGAAATGTTCCTTCATGTAAGAACTTTTCACCTTCTATAGCAAGTGGTAAAACATTTTCTTTAAGTTCTATACTTAGGTTTTTGATATTCATCTTTTGTGGAATAATTAAAGGAGTATGTCCTTTATAGTAATCTGCGATATGGTACGTACTTTCTCTGTTTTGCGGGGCATAGTCTAATGCGCCTGATGGGCAAACAGAAATACAACCACCACATCCATGACAATCTATTTGTGAAAACTCTAGATGTTTAAGCTCATCTATTTTTACAATAGCTACAGTAGGGCATACTTCTACACACTTTGAACATATTTCTTCTCTTCTTTCATGATACTGGCAGATGTTTGAATCATACACAGTGAACTTTTTGTATTCATAGTTACTTATGTTAAGGCGTAGAGTCGCAAGAACATCATCAAGTGAGCTTTCATTTGGATCGAACGAACCACTCTGCTTAGTTGCCATCTCAGTTTGGTCATACCATACTATTTGAGAAACATTGAGTGTCGCATTTTTAACGCCATCATTTACTACTACTGTTAAGTTTCCAATATGCCCAGATACAGACTTAACTACTTCAGTTGAAACACGTAAAAGACTAAATTCATCTGGAACCATTGCTTTTAGAAAATCTTCTTTTTGCTCTTTAGTAGAAACAAGTAGAACTTCATTTGATACTTCTTGTGTGTATTCTATATCTTGTGCCATATCAAATCTAATAGCATTAATCTCATATAATTTTTCAACATTTTTAATTTTGTTTGCCATTGAGTCTTGCGAGTTTGTGATATAAAAATCTATTTCATCTGCAATTATTTCACCATGTACATTTTTTGAATTTGAGACAATAAATTCACTAGTTGAAGCAGTTGAGAGTTCAGACGTTACTAGTATGCTTTCGTTAAGGGGAAAATCTAGCTCTTTATCACTGAAGTAGACAAATTCTTGCATCTTAAATCCTTTTGGTCAAATATTTATTACCAATTCTATCTATATAAAACTTATATAAAACTTAAATAGTTAAATATATTTTACCATTTTTTACACTGCATGAGAATATAAAATAGATTCCTTCTATATAGAGAGAGTTATGTTATAATTAATAAAAAAGGGTCTTAGTGTTTAAATATATAATTGCTTTTTTACTTGCTTTGATTTTTATATATCTTAATTATGCAGATGATAGGTTTGATGGAAAATCCTTGAAACTAGGTCTTTCTATACCAAAAAGTGGAATCATGCATGCTGTAGGTGATGCTGTGTATAGTGGCTCTAATGCATACTTTTTACATGCTAATCAAAATAAGTTACTTGGGGATGTAAAAGTTAAACTGATTGTTTATGACGATAAGTATGAACCGGATTTAACTGTAGAAAATATGAAGAAGCTTATAGATAAAAATGTTTTTGCCTTTTTTGGTTTTGTCGGTACCCCTACAGTAAAAAAAATATTACCCAATCTTAGAAATACCGAAATACCTTTAATAGCTCCATTTACAGGGGCCTCTTTTTTAAGAAATAACAATGTGGCAAATATAGTTAATTTTAGAAGTTCTTATAAAGAAGAGATTGATTATATAATTGAGTACTTGAGAAGTAAAAGAGATATCTCAAGGTTTGCTGTTTTTTATCAAAATGATGATTATGGTGAAGAAGGTTTTGTTTCACTTCTTCACTCTCTCAATGAGAGAGGATTGAAGCTTGCAGGTGAAGGGACATATAAAAGAAATACTCTTTCCATAAGGCATGCTTTTCATGAAATTAAAAGTGCAAGACCAGAAGCAGTTTTTATGATTGGAGCGTATAAAGCAAATGCTTTATTTATTAAAACAGCGAAGAAGGATCCTATTTTTAAAAATACACTCTTTTGTAATATCTCTTTTGGAGATGCGGATGAGATGATAAAAGAGTTAGACTACAATACTGAGAATTTACTTTTCTCCCAAGTTGTTCCAAGTTATAATGATAGTTTGAAGCCTGTTATTTTAGAGTACAAAAAGATGATGAAAAGGTACTTTGCCGATGAGCCATTAGGTTTCATATCTTTAGAAGCATTCTTAGCAGCTAAATCAATTGTAAAGGCCTTAAAGAGTATAAATGGCTCTATTACAAGAGATAAGTTTCTCAAAGAGATAAAGAGACTTCCCAAAAATATTTTAGATGGTGTTAGTATAGATTATAAAAATAATCAACTACACAATAAAGTTTACTTGTTTAAGTATGAAAACTCTCAATTTATAGAAGTGCACAATGAAAATTAAAGATATATTGTTATACATAGATAAGATACCTTTTACATATAAGACATCAATTTTACTCTTTATTATTATAGGGGGGATGATATTGATAATAATTTTGTCTCAAATATCTATATATACTGTCAAACATGACTTCGATATTTTGTTTGAAAAGAGAACGAAGCCGATTATTAAACTTGAAGCTATAAAGGACGCATATCTAGTTAACATTCATGATACACTCTACGATGTTGAGCATAAAAATATTACATTAAAGCAATCGTACGATGTATTGAGTTTAGGTAAGCAGCTTATTGAACAAGATTGGAATAAATATTTAGAAATTACTTTTTCAAAAGAGTATGAAATATCTTGGGTAACTAAGGTAATAAAAAAGTTCTTTAACATAGGTAATCAAGAAAAAAATACTATATTACAAAATAGTATCATCTCAAATATAAATGAGAAAAATCTAAAGATTGATTCTCTTGTTGCAGAAATACTTGTAGAGTTGTCAAAAGAAAACTATGAAAGGGTGACAATTCTTATCGATAATGTTGATTTTGAGATCAATACTATCTCCATATATATTACAAATTTGACTAATTACAATTTAAATATGGCAATAAGTGAGAGAAAGGATACTCAAAAGGTATTTAACACTTTATCTATGATTTTAAATATCTCTATCGTATGGGTATTTCTGTTTTCTATCATACTTTCGGTAGTTATTATTGTACATTTTAAAAAACTTCATTTTGGTTTAGAAGATGCTGTAAAAGAAAAGACTAAAGAGCTGTTGGCTCTCAACAAGTCCTTGGAAAAAAGAATCCAAGATGAAGTAGGGAACTCGCGAAAAAAAGACCTTATAATGTTTCAGCAGTCAAGACTTGCCAGCCTTGGTGAAATGATTGCAAATATAGCTCATCAATGGAGACAACCACTAGGTTCACTTATGATGATAGTTCAGGGCTTTCAGACTAAAATGGAGTTGGGAAAATTGACTCCTGAAATTGTAGAAGAGAAAGTAAATGATGCTATTTTACTTGGTAATAGCATGTCAAATACTCTTGAAGATTTCCAAAACTTTTTCAAGCCAAATAAAGACAAGGAAGAATTCTCATTAAAAGACTGTATTGAACACTCCTTGAATTTGTCAAAATACGTTTTAGATAAAGAAAAAATTGGCTTTCATTTAAAAATATTACATGATGTAACGATGCATGGATATTATAATGAAATTTCTCATGTCTTTTTAAACATCATATCAAATTCTAAAGATGCTCTTAGCTCAAAAGAAAATAAGAAACTTATAGAAATAATCGTTAAAAAATCAAAATATAAAATAAGAATAAATATAGTAGACAATGGTGGTGGAATAGATAATAAGATACTTCCTCATGTCTTTGAACCATACTACACAACTAAGTATAAGAGTGCGGGTACGGGCATAGGCCTTTATATGTCAAAACAAATTATAGAAAAACATATGCATGGTACAATAGATTGTAAGAATATTTATTATAGAATAGAAAATGAAGATTTTGAGAAATGTACTCTTTTTACAATTACAATACCTATAAATGAAAGCGAGAAAATATAATGACTAGAAATTTAAATATACTGAATGAATTTAATGTACTATATCTAGAAGATGATGACTCTCTACTAAAGCAAACAAGAGATATGTTGGGCGACTTTTTAAAGAATGTATATGCTGTTAAAACTTCAGAGGAAGCAATGCAGGTACTAAAACAGAAAAAAGTAGATGTTATTATCTCAGATATCCTCCTTGAAAATGAAAATGGAATAGATTTTTTAAGAGGGCTAAAAGAAGACGATAATGTTAACATACCTGCAATTTTAACAACTGCGCATACAGATACAAAGTACTTGTTAGATGCCATAAAGTTAAAGGTAGAGAACTACATTGTTAAACCGATAAACTTAAAAGAGTTGCTTAACACTCTTCACGACATACTTATACCTCTTATCCAAGAAAGAGAGATACAAAAAAATTCAAATATTATCAGAACTATATCTGCTATAACTGACTCAAAACAAGTAGAAGTTGTTAAGTGTATACTAGACAATCTCAATGAAAAAAATGAGCTTGTAGCTTCATACAGCGATATCATGCAAAAGATTACTATATCAAAACCAACACTTATAAAACTCTTTAAAGAACTTGCTGAAAAAAGTATTTTGGTAAAAGTTTCACACAAAACATATAAGTTTAATGAAAAAGCTCTAGAAACAATTTAGGTAAAATAAAATTGACAACAGAGATTCTTACCCAAGTAAATAAACTTTTTAAAAACGATGGTATTCATGATACATTTTTCAATGGAGTTAAGATATATACTACTTCAAAATATGACCCCTTAAGTCCATTTATTTATGATGTATGTCTTATCTTGGTTTTACAAGGTAAAAAAATAGGTCATTTGTCTGAGCATACTTTAACATATGATTCAAATAATTATTTAGTCGTTCCAACAACCTTGCCTTTAGAATGTGAAACTTATGCTTCAAAAGAAGAACCGTTTATAGGATTGATAGTTTCAATAGATAAAAAAATGATGTATGAGATAATTGATATGGTTTCAAAAAAAGAGACTAGTGAATTACAAGATAATTCTATTGGTGTTTTTTCAGATGAAGTAAATCAAGATATAGAAGACTTAACTCTCAGACTTTTAAAAATTTTACAATCACGTGAGGAATCAAAAATATTAGAAGAACCAATACTAAAAGAATTGTTTTATAGAATTGCAGTTGGTAAGAACTCAAGTTTCTTACATAAAATGTTTTTGGATAATAATAATGAAGCAAAAATAGCGAGAGCTTTAAAAATAATACATACAGAGTGTGAAACAAATCTGGATATTTCTAATTTAGCAAGACAAGAAGGTATGAGTGTTTCATCTTTTCATACACATTTTAAAAATATTACTTCACATACACCTTTACAATATATCAAAAAGATTAGACTAAATAAAGCAAAAGATTTAATTGCAAAGCATAAATATCAAGTGGTAGATGCAGCTTATGAAATGGGTTACGATAGTGCTTCTCAGTTTTCTAGAGATTTTAAAACTTATTTTGGGTATCCCCCAAAAGATGTTAAGCCATCTTCTGAAGAAAACAGTAGTGTTATCTCATAGACATTGTTAAAATTGTTTCTACTTTATCAAGAGTGATATTCGCATTTTCACCCATTGCGGTATAACCATTTTTAATTAATGCTGCTTTTACATTTGAAATTACTTTGTCGTCAATCTCATACTCACTTAATTTAGTAGGTATTCCTACTTTGTTATAAACTTTTTCCATTGCTTTAATTACAGCTGTATTGTCATTGTCAATTCCAAATACATTTCTACCTAATTGTGCAATCTTCTCTTTTTTATCTTCACCCATTACTTCTAGTAAATAAGGTTGCACTACTGCTAAAGACCTTGCATGATCAAGTTTGTAGTATGCTGTTAATTCATGTCCAATAAGGTGAGTTGACCAGTCTTGTGGTACACCCGCTCCAATTTGGAAGTTTAATGCTTGGTTTGCAATATGCATTAAGTTAGCTAACCATGCATCTGTTCTTCTATCTTCCCACGTATCAGCTAATTTTACTAAACCTCTAAATAAAGTCTCAGCATAACCATCATTTACTAAAGCGCTTGTTGGGTACGTTATGTATTGTTCTGATGTATGAACAAATGCATCCACTAATCCATTTCCTAGTTGTCTATCACTTAATGTTGCCATTACACTAGGATCCATTATTGCGAATTGTGGATAGGAATGATTTGAGAAGTACATTCTTTTTTCATCCGTTTCTTTTTTTGAAATTACTGTTAAATGATTAGTTTCGGACCCTGTTGCTGCTAATGTTAACACTACACCTAATGGCAATGCTTTTTCAACTTCCGCAGTTCCATCTAAGAAATCCCATGCATCACCATCATATAGAGCAGCAGCTGCTAAATATTTAGATCCATCAATTACCGAACCACCACCAACTGCAAGAATGAAATCAATTTTTTCTTCTTTTACAATTTTTACTGCTTTATTCATAGTCTCTACTGTTGGATTTACTTCAACACCTGAAAATTCTATGAATGTATGATTTTCTAATGCTTTGATTACTTGATCATATACACCATTTTTCTTAATTGATCCTCCACCATAAACTAATAATATTTTTTTATCTGTACTAATTCTATTAGCGACTTCTTTTATTTTGCCTTGACCAAATTCTATTGCCGTTGGGTTGTGATATGAAAATTCCATATTTAAATTCCTTTATTTTTGATACCTGAATTATATGAGGTTTCAAAACTATTAAGAATAGCAATTTGTACAAATGACATGACAATTTCTACAAGATATTTTTTAGCTCTTATACAAGGTAGACATAAAAAAATCAAATATATCAGAACTATATCTTCCATAACTGACTCGAAGTAGTTTAGGTAAAATAAAATTGACTGCAAATCCTTATTGTGTTACAATATATAAATTCAGGAGGTAGATATGTTTGTTAAACTAAATGAGAGAGTTCATTTGAATTTCAATAGAATCACAAGAACCAAGATAGACCATGTAGAAGATGGTATAAGAGTCAGGTTTTATGAAGGCAAGGATCAAGTTGCTAAATCTCAAAGATTTGAGAGTGTCAAAGATGCTGATAAATGGCTAGGTAAATTGTTTAAGCAATTACATAAGTAAACCATTAAATAACTTTCTTTTTATGGGGCTAATAAATTTAGCCCTATTTATCTCCCAAACCCTTTCTTATCTCACACTAAATCCAATAGTTTCCTTTATAACTTCCACCTTCAATCCTTTCGCTTAAGTATCATTGTCAACACTCATTTGAGGCTGTTATTTGTCTCTAAGGCAATTAACAATCATCATATCTTTAAGAATAGTAGGTAAAAAATGCAAAATAATGTATAAATAGGACAATCAGTCATATTTATACAAAAATACTTCTAATTAACAATCATTAACTGTAATAGTTAATGATATAGATTAAGGTTTAACTATATATAATGATGTTGAATAAATAGTTGCATGTTCCCGCGGAGCGAGAACGTGCAACGGCGAAGCTAAGCCCTAAACGTGCCAGCTTGCCGTTATAAAGCTATAGTCAAAATCTAAATTACTGGATTAAAGTTTGTCTAGTTTATATGAGATATTCCAGTATCTTAAAATTTGAAGAACTAACAGAGGATTATAATGAATAAGTTGAATATTGAACCATTGTTTAATTTTGATTCAAATCAAAATAGTTTTTTACTACATAAAGGAAAAGCTAAAATAACTGTAAAAGATGAACTTTATAGAGGAAGTGGCGAAGCTAAGTTAGAACTACAACCAAGTGCAAGTATTATCTTTAATGCTGAATTTGAGAATGTATCACCCATCCATATAATGAATGATATGTTTGGAGAAACTTCTACAAACATTTTTTCTTTAGATGACCATAAGATAGATGGTTTTAATATGGGGGATAGTTCAGAACAATCTACTTGGAAAATGAAATGGCGGGCAAGATCTGAACCAACAAAACTCCAGCTTTTCAAAAATGAAGAAACTAAGAAAATTATTTTTCATCTTTTTAATTTCAATGACTTTCATAGTGAAAGTTTTTCTACAGAAACACATGAAAATACTCCAAAACATATTTCATATTTTACATTGCTTTGGAAAACATATAAAATTACAATTAAGTCATTATATTCAACTAGAGATAGTGTGCAAATTCTTAAAAATGAAGGTGGCTATAGGCTTACACAAGTAGGTAGTATTGAAAAAAGCGATGATTCAATGTTTACTGAAAATGAGCAAATAAGTTTACTAGAAGGACTTAGATATTTTATATCTTTTGCTAAAGGTTCTTGGTGTGGACCAGTGTGTCCAGTAGGCTTTAATACTTCAAATAAAGAAATATGGTATTCATTTAATTCTCCAAATAAACAATGGCAATCACCATTTTCATGGTTTGATACCATGCATGCATCCCAATTAGAAGAGTTATTCCCATTATTTATGAATTTATGGGAAAAAGATAACTGGAAAACTACAATTAAAGAAATCATCTATTGGTATCTTAATGCGAATGATTCAAGTAGAGGTATTGATGCTGGGCTTATTTTGACTCAAGCAGCTCTGGAAAGACTTTCTTTTGAATATGTAGTAAATGAAAAAAAACTATTGTCCGCTAAAGGTTTTAAAGATATATGGGCTTCAGATAAGTTTAGACTCTTATTTTCATCTTTAGATATACCTATTAAAATAGATGAATCACTTATTAATTTTACTAAAAGTGCCAAAGAATATAGTTGGCTAGATATACCTCATGGGCTAACTGAAATAAGAAACTCTTTGATTCATCCTGAGCATAAGAAACATGGGAAAATCACAACATCTTTATTTCTTGAAGCTTGGAATATAAGTCTTTGGTATTTGGAAATGTCATTACTTGCTATTTGTGGTTATTCTGGGACATATGCAAATAGACTTACAGTTCAGAGATATGTGGGAACTGTTGAAAAAGTTCCGTATAATAAAGAAAGAGACGGAGTAAATGTATCCCTGTGAATGAATCTCCACTTTTGGGATTTAAGGGACAAAAGATATAACAAAACAGAGAGACTGTGAAATAATTAAATAACAACAGTCTCAGTGGAGCCAATAAATTACCCTTCGGAGACTACACCCCAGGGGTAACATCTCCACTTTTTAGAAACTACAACTTTAAAAATATTTCATAATATCATATTTTTAGATAAAGCATTTTTTCATGTAATGATATGAAAATTAAAAGCTTTAATGTGTCAAAAATTCCAACGATGTAATGTTTTTAATAACTCTAATGATAAAGATATGTTTTTACAAATAATAAATAAAACAGCAACTATACATAAAGTTACTCTTCATGATTATTGTTTGATGGACAACCACTACTACTTACTCATAGAAATACTACCCCTAGTGTGTAATCTATTAGAAAAACAAGAAGTGAAAGTAATACTATCGATCATAAAATAAGACCCAATAGTTTTATTGGATACAACTTCAATATTATAGATAGAATATCTTTTTACAGTGTCAAAGAAAATGACTTTGCGATTAATGATGTCTACACATATGATACAATAAAGAACATATGGAGCTATTCTTTATTAGTTCCCTAGAGTAAGGTGTAAAAATAAAGGATAAATTATGCAAGAAGCTTATGTTATCGGTAATATTATAGTTAAAGATGAAGTTAAATGGGAAGAATATAAAAGTAAGGTAACTGATACCTTAATCCCATTCTCAGGCGAGCTCGTATTTAGAGGTCATAAAACAAAAAATTTATCGGGCAATCAAAAACATCCAATTAACGTAATAATTAAATTTCCCAATAATCAAGATTTAAACAATTGGTTTGAATCCACCTCGTATCAATCGTTAATATCAATTAGAGAACTTGCTGCTGATGTAATTTTAACAAGCTACCAATCAGATAGTTAAATTCAAATATGAATAGATAAAAAAAGAAAGAGGGATTGGCTTTGAAGATGTAATTTTATCACTTAAAAATGGAGACATACTTGATGATATTTCTCATTCAAATAAAGAGTAAAAAAGTATCACAAAATGACATCTTTTTAAATTAGACTATAATTTTTAGTTAAAATTTTAAAAGTACTGCGCTAAAGGATGTTTAACAATGAATAAAAACCTAACAATTAGAAACTCAACAGCAGAATTTTTAATATGTACAACTGATAATGGACAAGATACCATAGAAGTAAAAGAACTGGATGATTTCGAAAAAGAAAAGTTTGAATTTGACGAATTTAACTATCAAAATATTTTTAATAAAATTACTCAAGGCAGAAGACTCATAAAAAATAATCAACCAAATTACAAAGTAATGGAAATCTTTATCTCAGCCATTCAAAAACTTATTATAAAAGATGTAATCTTATATGCAGATAAAAAGATTGCCACGAGTAAGGAAGTTTTCAATGACAAATAATAATCTAACAATAAAAGATGAACTTACAGAGTTTTTACTTTACACGACTAAAGACAGCGATGTAAAAGTAGAAATTTTTATGCACAATGAAACGGTCTGGCTTCCTCAAAAAAGAATGGCTGAGCTTTTTGGTGTAGATGTTTCCACTATAAATGAGCATCTTAAAAATATCTATAAAAGTCATGAACTAGAAGAGGATTCAACTATTGGGAAATTCCCAATAGTTCAAACTGAAGGTAAAAGAGAGGTAAAAAGAGAGGTTAATGTTTATAACCTTGATGCTATTTTATCTGTAGGATATAGAGTGAACTCAGCACAAGCCACACAGTTTCGTATATGGGCTACTAAAATCTTAAAAGAGTATATCATCAAAGGTTTTGCCATGGATGATGATAGGCTTAAAAATGGTCAGTACTTTGGAAAAGACTACTTTAAAGAGCTTCTTGAGCGTATTCGTTCTATTCGAGCAAGTGAAAGACGCATCTATCAACAAATCACAGATATCTTTGCAGAATGTAGTTTTGATTATGATAAAAATGCACAAACTACTAAAGATTTTTATGCAACTGTACAAAACAAGTTTCACTTTGCCATGACAGGTAAAACGGCTGCTGAAATAGTCTATGAAAACGCAGATATTAAAAAGCCAAACATGGGTTTAACTTCTTGGAAAAACTCGCCCGATGGAAGAGTACTGAAATCAGATACAAGCATAGCAAAAAACTATCTTGAAGAAGATGATATTAAAAAGCTTGAAAGAACTATAGGTGCATATTTTGATTATATTGAGAGAATCATTGAAAATCGTCAAGAATTGAATATGAAAGATGTAAGTGAATCTGTAAATAAATTTTTAGAATTTAATGAGTTTCAAATTCTTGAAGGAAAAGGAAAATTTTCACATATACAAGCTAAAGAAAAAGCTTCAAAAGAGTATGAAGAGTTTAATAAAATACAAAAAATCGAGTCTGACTTCGATAAAGAGATGAAGAAGTTACTTAGTTAAAAGACACACAACAAAACGCAGGAACCAATATTTTACCCTAGCGGAAAAATATTGCTCTCCTCGGTCGTTATACAAATTAAGAGGTATTTATGAGAGTAGAAAGACTTGTTGGACTGTATGTTACAGATGATGATGGATATAGAAAATACCGAGAAGGAATGCTTCCAATATTGGAAATGTTTGGTGGTGGATTTAGCTATGACTTTAAAGTTTCCGAAGTTCTAAAGAGTGAAGTTAAAGAAAAAATAAATCGCGTATTTATCATATATTTTAAAAATGAAGAGTCAATGAACCTTTTTTTCTCTAATAAAGACTATGTAGATATAAAAGAAAAATACTTTGTATCATCAGTTTCAGAAGTAACAGAGATTGCAAAGTATGAAACTAAATAATTATATGTTTGATATATAAACCTAAAATCTCAGAGACTTGAGTAAATTCTTCAAGAAGTAATTGTAGAAATATTATGTGACAATACTGCGATACTACTTCAAAATACACTCCAGTGAGTGAATCTCCACTTTTCTAATAAAAACTTCATAAATAAAGCAGCTACTATCCATATGTAACCAGTGACAAATATCTCTATACATTTTCATATCTTATTTCTCTAAAATAATTTTAAATATATTATTACCTTCTAAATATTCATATTCTAAATCCATCTGATGCATTTGAAGAATAGAATTGACTATATATATACCAAGTCCCATCCCATGATTTTTAAGCTTTGTATCATTGTGAAACGGTTTAAAGTATTCGTTTAAAGGCTTTTGGAGTTGTGTGCCACTTGAGATAAACAGAAGAGTATTCTCTTGTTCTTTAACAATGACTTTTGAATCATTTGAATATTTTAGACCATTGTCAATAAGGTTTTTCAGCGCCATTGCAAATAAATCTAAATCAACATGTATCTTTTTTGTAGATATGTTCTCACATATGATATTTTCACTGTTTTCAAGCATTAACATATCTATAGATTTTTCTAGAACAGTTATAATTGTGCAATTATACATGTTTGGATGGTAGTTTTTTGAAACTATCTGTTCAACTTTTGCGAAGTCATCTATTAGGAAGTTGAGTTTTTCAAAGATAATGATGATTCTATCTTTTTGTTTCTCATCGTCTATTAGTTCACCAACTATCCTCCCTTTAGCAATAGGGGTTTTTAGCTCATGCATAACAGTTCGTAGAAAAAGTTGTCTAGATTTTAGTTGATGCTCAGTATCGTTTATATTTTTGATAATTAGATAATAGATAAATATAAAAAGTAAGACAACAAAGAAGATAACAAATAGGTCTATATAGCTTTTTTTAAATTTATTTGATGTGTCTTTTAAAAGCACTCTAAAGTGTGGTGCTAATACATGTAAATAGTAGTTGTCTTTTACAATAAATATCTCAAACCCATGTTTTCTAATAATTTTCTTCTCAGACAAGAGTACAATCTCTTTTGCATTTGCAACTTCAATAAAACTAAGATTTTTTAAATAGTTAATAACATTCTCTTTAGACATTCTCTCTTGTTTAATATGTTGCATGAACCTTTCATAGTTGTGCATCACATTTTCATTTGCTTTGATCTCTTGATTATGGTGAAATGGTAAAGCAGCTAAGATGAGTAGTATAAATAAAAAAGCAAAGACAATCGTTATTTTTGTTTTTAATGATAGGGTAAAGTTCATTGTGAAATCTTATAACCTAAACCCCGAATGGAGTGTAAGTATCTTGGATTTTTAGAATCATCGCTAAGTTTACTACGAAGTCTGCCAATAATGACATCTAAGCTTTTAGAGTAACTATCACTCAAACTCTCACAACTCTCAACAATTTGTTCTCTTGATACCACCGCATTGGTGTTTGTCAGTAAACATAACATCACTTCATACTCTGCATGTGTAAGTTCTAAGTCGTTCTCTTTAAACATAATTTTTAAGCTTGATTTATCATAGGTGAAATCACTTTGAGTGATAGGGTTGTTATACTTCTTGATACGTCTTAAAAGACTTTGTATAA
>NZ_JBLHOE010000035.1:0-33304 GCF_047622445.1 Sulfurimonas sp. | reverse complement strand
ACTCGCTGATTTATGTTTTGTCCGACATGTTACATGTTCAAAACTCTCTAGGTTTATGATAGCTTAATTGCTAGTTTTCATTATATGAGGTTTTGTTATATTTTTTTGTTTTTTATGCCCTGTAGAGTGGAGATTTACTCAATTGGGTGTAATTTTTAGAAATTTGTCAATACCAATGATTTTTCTCATAAGAAACTAGCATTTTTTGGTTGTTTTTGATTTAACTTAACATACGAGCTTAGGAATTAATTTATAAAGATGTTCCTCTATAGGTTTTATAAATAAATTTTATGTCGTTTTTATGATACAATCATTAAAAATGTAAAGCTTTGCTTTACGTTATTCTAAATATAAGGAAACATAATGAGTATATCGAAAAAACTTACTTTTTCATTAGTGTCTGTTGGAATGGTTGGAGTTATCATATTAGGTTTATTTTTTAAGCAAAGCATGGAAAAGAACATGATGAAAGATATTGAAGCAACTGCAATGGATTTAGTCAATAGAACTGTTCAAATGTTTGTTGTATCTACAGTAAAGTTTCATGATGAGTTCAACTTAGCGCAAACTAAAGAGGACAAAGATAGAGTACATAAAGATTGGATACGTACAATTATCGCTGTTGATTCTGCTGTTATTCATAACTTTGGAGAGGGGAAAACTCGTGTACGTTTAGTCACTGATGAAGCTATATTATCTGTACCTTCATTAGGTGGTAAAGCAACAGAGATAGAAAATCAATTTGAAAGAACTTCTTTAAAAGATTTTTTAAATGGTAAAGCTTCGAATACTCAAACAAATGATGAATTCTATAGATTTGCTGTTCCCTTATATAGTGATGCACATCCAGGTTGTGCCGAATGTCATTCAATGGATACATCTGCACATAACCTTTTGGGTTCTTTAAATGTTTATATTCCTCTTGAAGAAAAACGTGCAGAAGTTTTTAGTGTATACACAACTAATATTGTAATGCTTATATTCATCGGTATCTCTTTAGGCATCATCTTAATTGTACTTCTTAAAAAGTTTGTTCTTAATCCTATTCGTACTTTAGAAGGTACTTCGAGTGATTTAGCTTCAGGTGAAGGTGATTTAACAAAACGTTTACCTGTACAAAATGATGATGAGATTGGACATGCCAGCCATGAAGTAAATCTTTTTATTGAAAAAGTGCAAGAGACTATTTCTGAAGTAAAAGAATCAAGTCTGCAAAATACTCAAATAGCTTCTTCTCTAGCTAATTCTGCAAACAATATCGGTAAAGGTATTATGAAAAGTGCTGAAGTTACAGTAAATGCAACAAAAGAAGCACAAAATATTAAGGGAATTATTGAGAATTCCTTAACTATATCTGGTCAAACTCGAGATGATATTAAGCAGGCTAATGAAAATTTAAATGAGGCTAAATCCTATGTACAGCAATTGACACAAAAAGTTCATAGTAGTGCAGAAGTTGAATCAGAACTTTCATATAAATTAAATAACCTTTCAACAGAAGCAGGGCAGGTTAAAGATGTTTTAACAGTAATTTCAGATATTGCAGATCAAACAAATTTACTTGCATTAAACGCAGCGATAGAAGCAGCTAGAGCTGGTGAACATGGTCGTGGTTTCGCAGTTGTAGCTGATGAAGTGAGAAAGTTAGCTGAGCGTACACAAAAAAGTTTGGCAGAGATTAACGCTACAATAAATACAATTGTACAGTCTATTATGGAAGTGGCTTCGGAGATGAAAATAAATGTTGATAAGGTTCAAGAATTAACAAACCTTTCTTCAAGTGTGGAAGATATGATTGCCTCAACGTCAGATATAATGAATAACAGTGCGCAAATAGCAGAAGATTCATATCAAAATACGCATAAAGTTTCTGAGAATACTCAACACCTGATTGAACAAATTGAAAATGTTAATGATAGTACTAATGAATGCTTAGGTGAAGTAGAAGGTATTGTTACAACTAGTAATACTTTAAATGACCGTTCACTAGAACTTCAAAACAAACTTAACACATTTAAAACTTCTTAAAACCTAAAACTACATGAATTCTTCTCATGTAGTTTATCTTCATAAATTTATATATAAAATTACACCCCAGGGGCAATATCTCCACTTTTTAGAAGCATCACTAAGTAAAGTTGAGCTTGAATATTTAAAAGAGAAAGAGAGACAAAAAGTTTAAAAGACAGATAGAAATTGCAAACTATTTAGATGTGTCCAAATCCTTAGTTTCTAAAACTATGAGAAATAGACATACTAGCTCTGGGATGTTAATTTAACGGCGAAGCTGAGCTCCATTAATGTGTATATCAGAAAATTCGCTTGCGATTTTCTGGGATACACTTTGATGTGGGACTCCTGGCATTTGTTGTATGTAGCGTAACGGAATACGACAAATGGTTGGTGGCACGTTTAGGGCTCAGCTTCGCCGTTGTACGTTTCCGCTCCGCGGGAACGTACAAATATTTATTCATATCCATTATAGTGAGCATAACCTTAAATAAAATTTTTAAAGGAACAAAAATATGTACCCTTAAAATAGAAATAACCACTAAATACATCAAATTCCATGGTAATTTGCCATATTTTTACTATATATCAAGTTTTCAGCCTACTATCCTTAAAGAAAAAGTGTCCTTTTAAAAATATAATTGCTCTTATTGGAGCATGCATAAGTATTATTTGTCATATATTCATTAAAAGAACATATATGACCTTAAATTATGGAGTCTATTATGTAGAGAAGGAAGGGATTATAGGATATATTACCCTATAAAAGAAATAGCGCTCTTCACAGCATTCAGATAGCTAAGAGTCTTAGCTTTACCTTCATACGCTATGTCAAAAGCTGTACCATGGTCTACTGATGTTCTTATAATTGGAAGATTGAGTGAGACATTTATGCTCTCATCAAAGTAAAGTGCTTTAAGTGGTGCTAGACCTTGGTCGTGGTACATCGCTACAAAATACTGATAGTTTTTTCTAAACGAAGGTGTAAAAGCAATGTCTGGAACTACTGGACCAAAGAAGAGTTCTTCACCTACTAGTTCATTCACTATCTCTATAGCCTGCTCAATCTCTTGTTCTTCGTCTCCAAGTACGCCATTATCTCCAGCATGAGGATTTAGACCTAATACAGCAACTTTTTTATGCCCTACACTTTTATGTAAGTCATGTAGAAATTTTACTAATGCTTCGGTTGTAATGTTTTTAGCAACATCTTTAAGGGGAATGTGTTCTGTATATAAAGCTACATACATCTCTTCACAGCCTAGCATCATAATCGCATTTTTCTTGAAACGTTTACGAAGTACATCAGTATGTCCAACAAAGTCTAAACCAGCTAGTTTCCATGCTTCTTTATTTATAGGCATAGTTACAAGCGCGTCAACGTCTTTGGCTTTACACAATTTTATGGCATCTATGAAAGAATCATAAGAGTATTGTCCAGATTCTTTAGAGATTTTACCTGCTTGAATCTCAAAACTACCTTCGACTTCAAAAAGGTAAAAATCATCTGGAATATTTACATCGAGCTTTTTTGCGGCTTGTTGTAACATTGGGGCATTTATGCCATAAACAGGAACACAGATTTGAGATACATCTGTGTGAGATTTTAAGGCTATTTCAATCCCTACTCCATTAAGGTCACCGACACTAATGGCGATTGTTGGTAAGTCTGTTATCTCGAGGTTAATCGTTTCATCTCTCTAATAGCATCTGCTAATCCTGAAAATACACTTTTAGCGATAATGCTTTGACCAATGTTGAGTTCAACTATCTCTTGTATTTTCATCATCTCATGAACATTATGATAATTGAGTCCATGCCCAGCCGCAACTTCAAGCCCAATCGAATTAGCATGCTTCGCAGAAAGCTTAATGTCTTCAAGTGATTGTTCAAGTCTATCACTGAGTTCATAACGTGGCAATTCAAATTCCTTCACTGAATGATTTGAATGAGGAAGGTTTGAGTTTAGCATTGCAAAAAGGTTAGCAAAGCTTCCTGTGTGAAGTTCCACCATCTCAGCACCCAATTCTCTTGACTTATTCATAGCTTCTATACTAGGATCTACAAAAAGTGACACAGGGATAATCGAATCATGAAGTAGCTCAATTGCATAAGCGACTTCATCTTCACTACCAAAAACATCTAGTCCACCCTCGGTCGTAACCTCTTCGCGTTTTTCTGGAACTAAAGTAGCACGATGTGGTTTAACATCCGCGACAATATTTAAAATATCTTTATTGATAGAGCATTCTAAATTTACTGGCAATGTTGAGTGCATCATAATGTTTTTTACATCTATGTCTTGGATATGACGTCTGTCTTCTCTGAGGTGGATTGTTATCTGGTCTGCACCATTTGTACATGCTACATACAGAGCATTCAATATATCGGGGTCATTTACACGTCTAGCTTCACGTAAGACCGCTACATGGTCTATGTTTACACCTAATCTCAAGATACACACCACGCTTTACTTGTATTTTTCATTACTTCTTTATATCCTGTTTCTAAGTCTGTACCTTCAATAATATCGCCAATATATACTTTCACTACTTTTTTCTCTTTAAATGGAGCATTTTTAAATACAGTCTCAAGTGTCTCATCTATAAAAACTGGAACCATATCAAGTTTGTTTGATTTTGCAATTTTTTCAGCTCCACTTTGAAACTTTTTAATACATACTTCCTTATTTCGTTCACCTTCTGGAAAAATATATATGTTAAAGTTATCTACACGAGCTAGTGTTTTTTTCATTTTTTTAAAAAATGTTAAAAGCCCTTTTCCATTGTTTAAATCTACACTCATACATCCACTCGCACGAAAAAATTTCCCATATAACCAGTGGTCAAAAAGGTCTTGTTTTGCTATCCATGTACCACTTTTTTCATATTTTGAAAAAATGTTTTCCATTACAAGTATGTCTAATAAAGAACGATGATTTATTGCATAAAGTATTTTATCTTTCTTTGGTACTTCACCAATAACCTCAACTTCAATATTTAAAAAATCTAAAACATTATTTGAGTAATTTTGTCTATCTATTGAAAGTTGTTTATATGCTGGCTTAAGAGTTGTTAACGGGTCAAAAAATGTTTTTTCAAACTTTCCAATATACTTAAATCCAAGCTCTATCATAAACATAAACTTACCAATATTTTTTAGCATGCTTTCCCTTTCTTTATTTGTGGGTGGATTATATCAAAAATTTATTTATACTTTCCACTTCTATGACCTGGATGTTGATAGTCATTACGTTCACAAGCTGTAAAAATTGTCGCGCTAAAAATTAAAACTACTAGTATAAGTGCTTTCATCTTTTCTTCCTTCCTTTAAATTTCTTCGTCTTGAATCTTATCTGAATAATATAAATTTTCGAGTATTATAAACCACTTTAGGTTAAAAAGAGTTTGTAAGAAGAGTATCTATCGCCCTTACATCCTCAGTATTTGCAAAACAGCTTTTATCGCCACAAATCATATAGCCATTTTCGTTACTATGTTTGTAAAGAACAAATGGATAGCGAATATGGGCAAGTTCATTCGATTTGTTTTTAATATTTTCCACATCTGACTTTACCACTCTATCCCCTTTTAAGTAGCGAAGTGTTTGGCTTAGCATAAACGGTGAATGCACTGGTTTTCTTCCTAGTTGGTACGAGTTGTATTCTAATGTTTTAAAAGCAAAGTGACTATATTTATCATCTTCTAAAAGTGTCCCTAAAGAAAAAAGAACATCAAGCATTACACTCACTTCACTTATGTATGTATTGTCATAAATTTCAGCTTTTGTCACAAATTCTCCAGCACTGAAATTCCAAACACCATTTCTGTAAAATTCTTCTAAAGCAGAGTTGGTAAATCTTTGTGCATCAATAAGATAAAGCTCATTTTGTGTGAATTTATATGCGCTCAAAAGTGCTTCAGCTAGATATGCATAATCTTCTAAGAATGCTTTGACTTTTGGTTTCTTATGAATGAGTGTAGTATGGTAAAGCTGTCCATCAACGTAAAGTGTTTGCATCAGCGCGACTAAACTTTCTTGTGCACGAGCGGTATACTTAGCATCAACTTGACCAAGAGTAAAAAGTGATTTTATCATCATAGATGACCATGACGTTTGGATTTTTCTATCACAGAATGGGTATGTTCTTGCTTTTCTTAGACCTTGAAGGAGTATCTTTAGCTCAGTAAAATACTCAGGTACTTCACCTCTTTCAAAACGAATGATATTTTTGCCCTCAAAGTTACCACCTTTTGTAATACTCATCTCTTCGAGCATACCTTCTACATTTATATATCCATTCTCAACTAAAAGCTTATGTACTTCAGAGTATGAATATATAAAGTACGTTCCTTCTGCACCTTCACTATCTGCATCACTTGCACTATAGAACAAGTTATCTTCACTCATAAAGTTGTACCAAAAATCTGCACAATCTTTTGCTATTTGAAGATAGGACTCATCTTTAAAATGAAGGTATGCATTTGTATATGTCTCACAAAGTAAAGCATTGTCATAGAGCATCTTTTCAAAATGAGGTACTAACCATTGATTATCAGTTGAGTAACGACAAAAGCCTCCATCCACAAGGTCATAAAGTCCACCTTTTTTCATTGCATCCAAAGTAAACTTCACCATCGAAGCGGCACTTTTGTCTTCATAGAGTTTGTCAATTACCATTAAAGTGTTTAAAGTACTTGCCTGTACGAATTTCGGAGACGAAGAAAAACCACCATCTTTAGTGTCATAGTTATTTTTCACTTGAAGCATAAAGTTTTTTCTAAAGTCTTCTTTTAACATAGTCGCTTGTGTTGGGTGATTATCTTTACCTAAATGACCTTGTATTTCTTCGGCATTTTTAAAAATATCGTTATCTTTTTCTTTCATTTTACTAGATATCAAAGTTGTTAATTCTTGAAACCCCATACCTTGAAGAGCCTGAGCTTCATCATCTGCTGGAATAAATGTTCCAGCAAAAAATGGTTTGTTTTCTGGTGTACAAAAAATAGAAGTTGGCCAACCACCTGCACTGTTATTCAGTAACTGGTATACTTCTTGATAATGCTTATCTATGTCTGGTCTCTCTTCTCTATCAATCTTAATAGCGATGAAGTTATTATTTAAAATATCTGCACACTCTTGATTTTCAAATACTTTTTCTTCCATTACATGACACCAATGACAAGAGCTGTAACCTATACTAATAAATATAGCTTTATTCTCTTTTTCAGCTTTTTCAAATGCTTCATCGCACCAAGGATACCAATCCACTGGATTTTCTTTATGTTGTTGTAGGTATGGAGAATCTTCTTTTTCTAATCTATTGGACATTATTATTCTTTGTATTTAATTTATTATTTGTAGGGTATGTAAATGTTGATGATGTTTTGCTTAAGTGTTTGCTTAGTATTCTTATTTTAAGTGTTAATATTATTTAATTTAATAGTCTTTTTTGAGTTGTAGCTGTGTATATGTTATCTATATCTGAGAGTTTTTTATTAAAGCACATAATATCATTTTATACCATTTTTAAGGGACTTCAGCATCCTCAAAAATGGTACCTAAATATTCAAAACTTAAAGCTATTTTTAAAAACTAGCCCATTATTAGTTTTATTTAACTTCTTTTTTTTCTAAATTATAAAAATAGTTTGTTGCCTCTACAAAACCATCAACACTTCCACAATCAAAACGCTTACCTTTAAATCTATATGCGATAACCATCCCTTTTTTTGCCTGATCACAGAGTGCATCTGTTATTTGTAATTCACCATTTTTTCCAGGTTTAGTTTTTTTTATCATATCAAAGATATCCGGAGTCAGAATATAGCGTCCGATTACAGCTTGATTTGTTGGAGCTTTATCATTGTCTGGTTTTTCAATCATATTTGACACCATAAACACTCCGTCTTCTATCTCACTTCCTTCAATTATTCCATACTTATGGACATCCTCATTGGGTACTTCCATAGTAGCCACAATACAACATTTATACTTAGCATATAAATCAACCATCTGCTTTAAAACACCATCGCCATCGGGGTTAACACACAAATCATCCGCAAGAATAACCGCAAAAGGATTCTCAAAACCTACAAGTACATTTCCTTTATAGATTGCATCTCCTAATCCTTTCATCTCGTTTTGTCTTGTGTATGTAAAAGTACACTTATCAATTATGTTTCTAATTCCATCAAGCATTTTTTCTTTTGATGAACCTTTGATTTGATGTTCTAGTTCATAAGATATATCAAAGTGATCTGTGATGGCTCTTTTGCCACGACCGGTTATAACTGCCATAATCTCACACCCTGCTTCCATCGCTTCTTCTACACCGTATTGAATCAGTGGTTTTGTAAGCACTGGTAACATCTCTTTAGGCATAGCCTTTGTTGCTGGTAAAAACCTTGTACCGTATCCCGCTGCCGGGAATAAACATTTTCTTATCATCTCTTTCTCCTAATTTAAATTGAATTTTTAAGCCACATCACTTGATAGGCTTGCATCGATATAACACGATTTTCTTTTGATATCTTTTGTGCTGAAAGTAAATCATAAAAAGCTATGTCTATACTTTGAGGTAAAGAAAAACTAACTATCTCATTAGAAAAATTGTGTAGGGCTAAAATAGATTCCGTTTTGTCTAATGAGTCTTGCATAACAGCAAATACTGACTTATGAAGACTTAAAAAATCGAATGAGCCAAATGGATTAAAAGATTTTTCATTAATACGAATTGAAATTAATCTTCTGTATGCTGTAAAGATTATTTTTTCTATGGAGTTATCGTCACTCAATGTCTCCACCAATCTATCATAATTAAATTTTTCTCGATTCACCGTTCGATTAATTCCACTTAACTTCACACCCTCATGGTAACTTCTGGAACCAACAAGAGAGTGAAAATATATACCAGGAACTCCTGGCATTGCTAAGGTTACCGCCTGAGTTAAAAGCATGCGTTTTATACGTAATATTTTCTCATCTTCTGGATGAGAGAGGATATCAATATAGGAGCAGTTTAACTCATAAGGTTTTTTCCCCTCCGGTGTATCTCTATATGAAACTAAACCACCATGTTGTATTGTATTTTCAACTAAATTTTCTATTTCTACTTCACTTAATAAGCCACTTACCGGTCGCATACCACACCCATCATGCGAGGCGGTAAAATTAAAGAAACAAACCTTATCAGTTGGTAGATTTAATGTTTTCGCCCATGTAGTTAATGAGTCTGTATTTGATTGTAAAACAGAGTGCGCAAGAAGAGGTGGTAAAGCGAAATTGTAGACCATTTGAGCTTCATCTTCACCTGAACCAAAATAAGAAATATTTTCTCTATGAGGAACATTCGTTTCCGTGATTATTATCACCTCTGGTGCCACCTCATGCAAAACTTCACGCATAAGTTGTATAAGTTCATGTGTTTGAGGAAGATGCACACTACTCGTTCCTATTTCTTTCCATATAAAAGCTATAGCATCTAGCCGAATTAATGTCGCTCCTTTTTGCATATAATAAAAAAGAACCTCTATAACTGCAACTAAAACCTTGTAGTTAGAATAATTTAAATCAACTTGATCACGACTAAATGTTGTCCAAATATTATGAATTTTTCCTTCAATATCCGTAAACTCTGATAGTAATGGAGTTGCGCGAGGACGAATTACCTGACTTAAGTCTGTAGTGGGATCAAGGTCAACAAAAAAGTTGGCATACTCTGGGTCTTTTGCTAAGTAAGCCTTAAACCAATCAGAATATTGAGAGATGTGATTAATCACTCCATCAACCATAAGTCTATACTCACAACTAATATCTTCAACCTCTTTCCATGAACCCATTTTTGGATCAACTTCACTATAATTAATCACTGAAAAACCATCATCTGAAGAGTATGGATAAAATGGCAAGATATGCACTGAATTCACAATCCCTTTTAAATACTCATCCAAGAAATGATTTAGAACCGTTAAAGGAGCTTCTCCAGGACGTTGTAATTGATCACCATAAGTAATCAATATAGTATCTTTTTCACTAAGATGATATTCTTTAGAAGTTATGAGTGTTTGATATTTTTTTATTAACTCTTTTAAAAGCAGGAGAGCTTTAGAAGCATCCTCTTTTGTATAGATAGCTTCAAGTCTTTCTTTAATAGTGTGAGTTTCGTAATGAATACCTTCCATGATCAGCCTTTATTATCCATTTGAACTACATTGTAAAATTTTTCTGAAAACTCAGGGATAACAGAACGTACTGTAATCCAAGGTGAAAGTGGTGGTACACCCATAGGATCTTCATAGTATTCTTTAGCCGCACTTCTAATTGCATCTTGAAATGCTTCAACGGCTAGTATCTCATTTTGTCGATTGTACTCAAGCGCATTGAGTTTACTTAGTGCATTGTATTTTGAAATCTCAAAACGAGATTCTTGGTAGTATGAAGATAGTAAGGTTTTAAATGATGATTCTGAAAATACAACACCCTCCTGAGCTAAAATTCTAAAAAGAGTCTTAGCTATATCATTAGCCATTTTATAGATACCTCCTCCTACATCCTGAGAACCGAGTTCTTGATGCTTATGCTCATAACTTTCCATAATTTCAGTTTGACAGATACGTCTATTTGAAGTATTTTTATACACCTCTGAAAGCGTTGAAACTTCTAAGCCCCATGTTGGTGAAATACCTATCCCTCTTCCTAGAGAACGGATAAATGAAAATTCTCCAGAGAGTGCATATCTAAAGCTTTCCATATATTCCAAGTATCTGTTAGATCCAAAAGTCATAGTCAGGGCTTTAATAAGTGGTGTATAAAAAAGACGTGTAACACGACCATGAAGTTTATGCGTAACGCGAGAATAATATCCTTTGTTAAACTCAAAATCTAAAGCAGGATGCACGATTGGATAAAATAATCTTGCAACGATATCGCGTTTATAATTGACAATATCACAATCATGTAAAGCAAAAGCATAATTATCTTGATCTGTTAATCCATAACCAATCATTGTCCATACATTTCGACCTTTTCCCGGAGTATCTAAACCAGGAAAATGTTCGTTGGTTAGCTCACTATAAATACCTTTTATACCAGGTCCGTCATTCCAAAGAACATCAACATCACATTGAAGGACACTCATACGCTTCTTTACCTCTATAAACTGTTCTTCATTTGCTCTATCAAGACCTAAAATAATCTTATGAAGATATTTCACACCTTTTAATTCATTAATTATAGTCTCCATTGCTGGAGTTTCAAACTCAGAGTAAAGAGCAGGAAGCAACAAAACCATCTTTCTTCGTTTTGCAAAGCCTTCAAGTTCTAATTCCATCTCTTCTAAAGATCTATTCCCTACATTTTGTAGTGTTGTGATGACTCCATTTTGAAAAAAGTCTGACATTTATTCTCCTTTAATTAGTATTGCAATATCGATAACGTTTGTACCACTAGGACCGGTTATAATTAAGCTATCACTTTGTTTTAAATAATTATAACTATCAAAGTTTTTCAAGTAATCATCTATCTTTAAATTTGACTGATAACTGTAGCCACTTACTACGGCACCAGCTGCATCTGAATTTCCATCTATTCCATCAGTACCCGCAGATAAGAAGGTGACATTTAAAGCCTGGGCTTGTATCTTTTTAAGCGCTAATAATGCAGCATGTTGATTACGTCCCCCCTTACCATTTCCTTGTAAATCCACAGTACATTCTCCGCCAAAAATAATACATTCTTCTTCACAAGCATGTAATATTTTAAATATTTTATTAACCATATCCCCTACTTCACCTTGCATAGGTTCATTTATTTTCTTCACACTCAGCCCTTTAGACTTAGCCGTGAAAGTTGCTTGTTCTATGGCTTGTTTATTTGAAGCTATTATTATATGTTTTACTCTCTCTAGAGGTACACTAGGAGATTCTTCTATTTCTGCATCAACACCTTTTTGTAAAACTGTTTGGACTGAAATTGGCATTTTCTCGAAAATATTTTTTGCTTGTAAAATTTCCTTAGCTTCTATAAAAGTACTTTTGTCTGCATATAGAGGAGCTGAACCTATACTTTGTAAATCATCATCAATAATGTCAGATACCACAAGTACTATGCCCTTAGCCTTACACATTTGAGCAAGTCGTCCACCCTTAAGCATTGAGAGGTGTTTTCTCACACAGTTTATTTCATGAATTTCTAGATTATTACGTAACATTAGTGATGTAGTTTCTTGTAATTCACTCAAGTCAATTGGGCTAATAGGCAGTTCCATTAAAGATGAACTCCCTCCAGAGAGCAGATATATATATAAATCATTTTCATTACATTCACTCATCATTTCACTCAATGCAGTAGCGGCATCTATACTCAGCTGAGATGGAATAGGATGAGATCCTAGTAGTACTTCAATATTTTGTAATTTACCCTCATCATAAGGACTCACTATCAAACCTTTATAAATTTTATCTTCTAAAATATTTTCTGCTTCTTTAGCCATTGTATAAGCTGCTTTTCCTGAACCAAAAATATAAAGATTTTTATACTTACTCAAATCATATCTTGTATCTTTAAAGAATAAAATATCTCCGACTAATTGACAGTGCTTATGCATAAAATTTTTAGGTAAAGAAGATTCAAGTGCTTTGCTGAATATACTTAATGCTAGGGATTCATTAGCCATTTAAAATTTCCAATAAACTAATATTCCAGCCTTTTGGACCAGGAAAAGGTGATTTAGATATATTTGCAGCTTCAACATCTGCATATACCCCATCATATCCAGGGATTAAAACACTCTTGTGTGCAGCTTTTAACATACTAAAATCATTTGCACTATCACCCAAAGCTATCATAGTAAGTGAAAGGCTAAAGTGTTCTTCAAAAAGATGTGTTAAACGTTGCATCGCCTTTGCTTTGTCTTGACCTTTTGATATTAAATGATAAAATCGACCACCTTTAACTATATCAAGTCCTTCTTTGTTAGCTTCATCTATAAGCCCTTGAATCTCTATCTCATTTTCAATAATAAAAGGCTCGGTGAAATCTCTTTTCATAGCATTGAGAGCATCCTCTTTACTTAAAGAGGTTAGTTCCATTACCTCTTCAACTTTCATATCACCAAATCCACGAATAGAGTATATTAGTTGTAGATGTTTAAAAAATAGCCTTAACTCTAAATAGCTTTGTGCTTGACTTATTTTAATATAGTCTTCCTCTGAAGGAATACTCTGTGCCAATACAGAGTCCGAAGGTATAAAAATTCCAGCCCCATTTTCAACAATAAAGGGACATTTGATGTTTAATTTTTCTTGTAAAGGTTTCACTTCTGCAAAGGTTTTACTTGTCACAATAATGAGAGGAATAGACTTTGTTTGTAAATATGAGAGTGCTTCAGATGCATCTTTAAAACAATAGTCATCATGATTTAAGAGTGTTCCATCAAGATCACTATATACTAAATACTTCATATATTATATCCCCTTTTCTTTCTGTTGGTATAGTACTATCTTTTTAAGGAGTTTACTTTTCTTTAGTGATTATAAAATAAACAATTTTTATATTTACAATAGTATAAATTTTAATCATTCATCTAAATAGATATATCTGTTTTTAAAGTATACTAGTGTATAAAACACATTTAGGAGATTAAAAGATGCCACATAAAGACGCCGGGAAAAAAGTCACGCAAGATAAACTTATCAATATTCCACAGCTCATAGCTGATTACTATGTAAAAACACCAAATACACAAGACGCAACACAGATGGTGGAATTTGGAACATCGGGGCATAGAGGTTG
This sequence comes from Sulfurimonas sp., assembly GCF_047622445.1. GTDB lineage: Bacteria > Campylobacterota > Campylobacteria > Campylobacterales > Sulfurimonadaceae > Sulfurimonas. Next base: position 19,502 of record NZ_JBLHOE010000035.1, on the reverse strand, counting down.
TGCATTTAATAGCAGTTTTAATGAAGCTCATATCTTTGCTATTACTCAGGCAGTATGTGATTATAGAAAAGTAAATAACATTACGGGAACTCTTTTTATTGCTAAAGACACACATGCGCTTTCAACCCCAGCACAACTTAGTGCTATTCAAGTTTGTGTAGCAAATGAGGTAAAATGTGCAATTGCGCTAAATGATGGATACACACCTACTCCAGTTTTATCTTTTAGCGTTATTGAGGCAAATAAAACTTCTCGTGAGCTTTGTGATGGAGTCGTTATAACGCCATCGCACAATCCACCACAAGATGGCGGTTTTAAATATAACTTAACAAATGGTGGACCTGCTGATACTGATGTCACTTCACTAATTCAAGATAATGCTAATCTTTATCTCAAAAACAACTTAGAAGGGATAAAAAAGGTAAGTGTCCAAGAAGCGCTTAGAGATGTAAAACAGATAGACTTCATTACTCCTTATGTTAAAGCACTTGATAGTGTCATAGATATGAAACTGCTGCAAAAGAGCACTTTAAAAGTAGGTGTGGATCCTCTTGGTGGCTCAGGTATAGAGGTTTATAAGAAAATTAACGAGATTTATGGGTTAAACCTTGAAATAGTAAATGATAAAGTTGATCCAACTTTTAGCTTTATGTCATGCGATCATGATGGAAAAGTAAGAATGGATTGTTCTTCACCCTATGCTATGAGTTCACTTATCTCGCTTAAAGAGAAGTTTGATTTAGCCTTTGCTAACGACCCTGATTTTGACCGTCATGGAATTGTGACTAAAAGCGTAGGACTTATGAATCCAAATCATTATCTCTCTGTTGCAATTTGGTACCTTTTTCAAAATAGAAAAGAATGGTCAGACTCGCTTAAAATCGGTAAAACTTTAGTTTCGAGTTCTATGATAGACAGAGTTGTTGCTTATTTAGGTAAAACGCTTTTTGAAGTACCTGTTGGTTTTAAGTGGTTTGTGGATGGTCTTAGTAGTGGTGAAGTCGGCTTTGGTGGTGAAGAGAGTGCTGGAGCTTCTTTTTTACGTTTTGACGGGAGTGTTTGGAGTACGGATAAAGATGGAATCATCTTAAATCTACTTGCTTTTGAGATTACAGAAAAACTCAAAAAAGATCCTGGCCTTATTTATCAAGAGCTAGAAAAGCAGTTTGGTATTGCGTACTATGAACGCAGTGATGCACCGGCCACTCCTGAACAAAAAGCAAAACTTAAAAAACTCTCTCCTATCGATGTCACTTCTAAAACTTTAGCTGGTGAAGAAATCACTAGTGTTTTTACAAATGCAGCTGGAAATGACAAAGCAATAGGTGGGCTCAAAGTAAGCACTCAAAATGGATGGTTTGCAGCGCGTCCATCGGGAACGGAAAATATTTATAAAATTTATGCTGAGAGTTTTATTTCTAAAGAGCATTTAAGTGCCATTCAAGAAGAAGCTAAAGCTCTTGTTTTGGGAGTTATTAGCTAAGTAAACTTCTTTTAATTAAGAAGTCTTAGCGCTTCTTTTGTTAAGCGGGTAATTTCATCAAATCTTTTTTCGTGGATTAAATCACTTGGGACAATCCAACTTCCACCAATACATGCTACGTTAGGGAGTTCTAAATATTCTCTTGCGTTTGTCGCGTTTATACCACCTGTCGGACAAAACATCACATCATTAAATGGTCCTCTAAAAGCTTTAAGAGCACCTACTCCACCAACAATACTTGCAGGAAAAAGCTTAAAAGCATCAAAGCCATATTCTAAAGCACACATAATCTCACTAGCAGTAGCTACACCGGGGAGGAGAGGAATTGTTCTATCATGATGAACTAATTCTAGTGTAAGTCCTGGCGATATTGCAAACTTAGCACCAGCATCTTCTGCGTCTCCAAAAGTTTTAGAGTTAATGACCGTTCCAGCACCCGTCATAGCATGAGGAAATTCTTTAGCAACTGCTTCTATAGCTTCAAGTGCTTTTGGTGTACGCAAAGTGATTTCAAAAATATCTACACCTCCTTCAATTAAAGCATCTGCTAAAAAGAGCATCTCTTCTGCGCTCTTTATACTAATAACTGGAATAATTGGTGAACGAGACATCACATCTTGTACGCTTAACATGATTCTTTTCCAACAGCTTCAAATATTGTAGCACCCTCTTCGGCAGAATTTACCAACTTACGCATTAAACTAAAAAGCTCACGTCCAACACCCAGACGATTTGCAGATAAATCTGGTATGGCATTTTTACGCACATTCAATTCCTCTTCACTTATATCTAATTGTAAAACTCCATTTTCACAATCGAGTGTAATTATATCACCATCTATAATCTTTCCTATTATCCCACCATCTTTGGCTTCTGGACATAGGTGAATTGCTGAAGCAACCTTACCAGAAGCCCCACTCATGCGACCATCTGTAATAATTGCTACATTAAATCCAGCATCTTGCAACGCACCCATTGATGGCATAAGACCATGAAGTTCTGGCATACCATTAGACTTTGGACCTTGAAAAGGAAGTACTGCAATAAAGTCCATATTTAATTCATTTCTTGAAAAAGCATCTTTGAGTGCATCTTGTGAGTAAAAAACTCTTGCCTCTGCTTTAATGAATTGATTGTCTTTTTTTAATGCAGAAGTTTTAATGACACTCCGACCAATATTTCCATCTAAAACTCTTAATCCGCCTTGGCTTGAAAAAGGCTCTAAAACTGAGCTTATAACACTTGTGTCCGCTGAATTCTCAAGTGAATCTCTATAGATGAGTTTCCCATCTTCTAAAAATGGCTCTTGAAGATACTTACTAAGTCCATATCCCATAACCGTATTTACATCTTCGTGAAGTAATCCTGATTGAAGAAGTTCTTTTATAACAACTGCCATACCGCCTGCACTATGAAAATGGTTGACATCAGCACTTCCATTAGGATACATTTTACATAAAAGAGGAATAATTAAAGATAATTCATCAAAATCGTCCCATGTAAGAGTAATCCCCGCAGCACTAGCCATTGCTATAAGGTGGAGTGTATGGTTTGATGAACCGCCAGTCGCTAAAAGTCCAACAATAGCATTTACAAAACTCTTTTCATCAATCATTTTCCCCATAGGCATATAACTCTCTCCTAAAGCGGAAAACTCTAAAAGTTTTAAAGAAGCCTCCTCTGTTAAAGCGTCACGTAAAGGAGTATTTGCATTTACAAAAGAAGCTCCAGCCAAATGCAGTCCCATTATTTCCATTAGCATTTGATTTGAGTTAGCCGTTCCATAAAAAGTACACGTTCCTGATGAATGATACGAGGCAGATTCTGCTTCAAGTAATGTATCACGTCCCACTTTCCCCATTGCATATTCTTGACGAATTTTTGCTTTTTCGGTATTACTAATTCCTGATGGCATTGGTCCTGCTGGGGCAAAGATAACAGGAAGGTGTCCAAATTTCAGCGCTCCAATAAACATACCAGGAACTATCTTATCACATACACCGAGCATTATTGCCCCATCAAACATATTATGAGAAAGTGCGATAGCTGTACTTTGTGCAATGTTATCCCTACTAAATAAGCTTAACTCCATTCCAGGCTGTGATTGCGTTACACCATCACACATAGCCGCCACTCCACCTGCAAACTGAGCAGTGGCACCAGCTAGAGAAAGTGTGCGTTTAATCAAAGGAGGAAAGTTCACAAAAGGTTGATGTGCAGAGAGCATATCATTATAAGCAGAAACTATTGCAATATTTTCTCTATTTTTATGTGCAAGATTCTCTTTATCAACTGCACTGCATGGTGCAATTGCATGCGCTAAATTACTACACCCTAAGTGCTCACGCTCAGGTTTCATTTCCCTAGCATCTTCAATACGTTGTAAATAAATATATCTACTCTCTTTTGAGCGTTCTATAATCCTTTGTGTCACCTCTGTTAATATCTCATTCTTAAGCATGATAGACCTCCAATATAGGACTTTCTTGTTGCATCATAGCAATGATTGGCATCTTATGATGATCATAACTTTTAGCTGCAATATCAAAAGCTGTTTTTTTAACTCCACCTTCGATATGAAGTATTAGACTTTTTGCAGTAAGCAAAAATGAGCGGGTAAGTGTCATTCTCTGATATGGTTCCACATTTGCAGTCGTTGGATAACATTTATCTTTAGTTTGAAGAACATCATCCAATTCCTCGGTATCTGGAAAAAAAGAAGCTGTATGTCCGTCACTTCCCATTCCTAGTAGTACAACATCAAGTTCATCCATCTTATTAAATCTATTTTTAGTTACTAATACACCATCAATATTTTTCACTATTGCATTTTTTAAAGGAATAAATTTTGCGAACGAAGCTCTGTTTTGAAGTAATGTATCTCGAATAAGTTTTTCATTTGAATCATTACTGTAGGTTTCCACCCATCTCTCGTCCACTAAGGTAACTGTAACTTTATGCCAAGGTAAGTCCATATGTGATAACTTTTGAAATAGTTCTTTTGGCGTTGAACCACCTGAAACTGCAAGCACAGCATACTGTTTTAATTCTATGGCCTTTTTTAAATCAGCTGCTATTCTTATTGACAATTCTTCTACAAGTATATTTGAATTTTTGAAGTTATAAAACTTATAGTTATTTTTCATACCAACTCCTCCCATCTCTTTCTATCAAGCCAACTGAAGCCGATGGGCCATCAGTTCCGGCTATATAATTTTTTGGTTTAATACCTTGTGTTTTCCATCCATCTAAGATTTTATCTGCCCATATCCAGGCTGCTTCAACTTCATCTCTACGCATAAAAAGAGTTGGATTATTACGTATTACATCAAGTAGTAGGTGTTCATAAGCATCCGGAGAACGAGGTGCATCTTCGGCTATATTTAGGTCAAGTTCTACTTGTTGTAATCGCATTCCTTCATTTAGACCTGGAGTTTTATTCATAAGAAACATAGAAATACTTTCATCTGGTTGCAAACGAATAACAAGTTTATTACTACTTATACACTCTCCTCCATTTGGAAAAATAGAGTGTGGAACATTTTTAAAGTCAATAACTATCTCGCTATAGCGTTCACGCATTCGCTTACCTGTTCTAAGGTATATGGGAACATTATTCCAACGCCAATTATCTATATCTGCACGAATTGCTACGAAAGTTTCCGTATCACTGTTTGAGTTTCCTCCATCTTCTTCTAAAAAGCCAACTACTGAAGTTTTTTCACTCACTCCAGCAGTATATTGACCTCTCACTGTTTTTTGCTTAAGTTCATTACCTTCAAGAAATCTCAAAGAACGAATCACTTTTAGTTTCTCATCACGGACACTATCTCCATTTAATGATGAGGGCGGTTCCATTGTAATTAAACATAAAAGCTGTAAGAGATGATTCTGTACCATATCTCGCATTGCACCATAATGGTTATAATATCCCCAACGTCCTTCAAGGCCTACACTCTCAGCTACAGTAATCTGAATATGATCGATGTACTGAGCATTCCATAAGGGAGCAAGTAACATATTTGAAAAACGCAATGCCAAAATATTTTGTACAGTGTCTTTACCTAGATAATGATCTATTCTAAATATTGCACTCTCATTGAAAAATTTTGCTACCTCATCATTAATAACTTGTGATGATTTTAAGTCATTTCCTATAGGTTTTTCCAAGACAACACGTGAGTTCTCTAAAATTAAATCCTCTCTGTCTAGGTTTTGACATATTATACCAAATAGAGATGGAGCAGTTGAAAGATAATTAATACGCTCTCGTTCTTCATTTCCTTCTAAAAGTTGCGTTAACTTTTTATATGCCTTTTCATCTGTCAAGTCAATACTTAGATAATGTAAACTCGATGTAAACTTTTCAAATGTATTTTCATTATAGCTTTTATCTTTAAAGTTATTGATAAACTTTTCTTTTATAAGAACGCAATATTCTTGTGTACTCAACCGTTCACGAGAAACTGCGATTATTCTAGTATTAGCATCTAAATGTTTATCTTGACATAAATGATATAGAGCAGGAATAAGTTTACGAAGAGCTAAGTCTCCATGGCCACCAAATATAATAATATCTTGAGCATTGTTACTATTCATTTTAAAACCTTTTGAATAGTGTGACATATTTTAATCAATTTATAATCAATTTTTTGTACTTTATTTAAGCATAAAGAAAAAGTTAGTAAAGACAGTCAATGAAGGAATTGAAATTGGTATATATTTCTAGTAAAATACCAAGACTAAGATTTAGGTCAGACTTTATACTAGATAGGTCCTTAATATTAATTTAGATTCTACTCAAAAGTTCAGCTTTTTTTGAATTAAGTCTAAATATAGCTTTATTCTCTTTCTCAGCTTTTTCAAATGCTTCATCGCACCAAGGATACCAATCCCCTGATTTTTTTTCTTTCTTTCTTTGTTTGTTTGTAGAGTATGTAAATATTACTAATGAAGTACTAAAATTATTTTCGGATAGTTATGATTTAAGTTATGGTTGCCTATAGGATGCCCATTAAAGAGCATCTGCTGAATTGTCTATAGTATTGCTACTGATGAAATTTTTTAGCGTTAACATCCTCTAAAATCACAGTTGCACTTTCACTTAATGCTTTTGCAAGTTCACTAGTTTGGGAAACAACCTTTAAAGAGTTTTGAGTATTTTCATTCATAGAATCAATAAATGAATTAAATTCATTTACTTTCTCTGATTGTACTTCTAGTTCATGTACAATCCCAGTTATAGATTGAACAAGTGTATTTACACTTATATTGATATCTGCAAGTGATTTTTGTGTTCTCTCAGCTAGTTTTCTAACTTCATCAGCAACAACTGCAAATCCACGTCCATGTTCTCCAGCTCTTGCAGCTTCTATGGCAGCATTTAGTGCAAGTAAATTTGTTTGATCTGCAATATCACTAATCACTGTAATAACATTTTTAATATCTTCTGATTGAGTTCCCACTTCATTTGCTTGATGCACAATCTCTGAGAGGCTTGAAGTTATATCTTGTGTCGCTTCAGAAGTGTTGTTTGTATTTTCTAACTGTATATCTGATGATTCTATAAGCTTTACTACGTATTCTGTTAAAAAGTTTGATTTAGATTGAAGATCTTTTGCATCATTAGAATTTTTAACAAGCATTTTTGAGATGTCTTGACCTAAACTATATATCATATCATCAAGTTTAGAATTACAATTAGCACAGCCAGCAGTAAAATCATAATGTGTATATGAAGTTAAACTTTCTTCTATGGAATGCATATCTTCACCAACAGTAGACTGTAAAGTATTCATCATATTGTTAAAAACTTCTTTAAGGTCTCTGAGTGAAGGGTTTGAAGAATTCACATGGATTCTCTTGGATATATTTCCATTATCAACAGCATGCGCTATTTCTGTCACATTTTCTACAAGACTTATATCTTCTTGTATGGAAATTTTTACCCTTTCTATATTTTCATTAACAGAAACACACATACAACCAATCTCATCACTACTATTGACCATCAAAGGTTTTACATCATCATTTTCTTTTGACAAAAATTTAAAAAAACCATTAAGACCATCTGAAAATGTATAAATTTCTTTAATTACATACTTAGTCAAAATAATATACATGATTAAAAAAACAATTAAGTCTAAAATAATTATCCACATAACAGCATCAGACACAACATTGTTTGCAATAATTTCAATAGTTTTAGAAGATATCTCAATATTTTTTGAAGTATATTCTATCATATTGTTTTCAGCGGAGTGTTTAATCATATAGGCCATTATAAGAATGCTGATTATTGATGCTATTCCTACTGGTACAAAGACTTTCATTTTCAGAGACAATTTTTTATACATTCCAAACCTTTTTCATTTCATAAATATATAAACGATATATCGTATCGTTTATATATTTATACCATAATATTATATTATAGTTACTGACTTAATTAAAAATTCTATTACTTAGGTACATAAAGCTATATTCTATCTCAACTTGACCAATAAAAGTCTCAAGCCAATTTCAGCTTATAACATCAACAAAATTAGAATTGACACCTTCTAGAGCACATTCATATTCAATTATTGTTGCATTTTTATCTAAAATAATTTTAGATAATTTTGAGTTCCTTTCATTAACATCCTTCTATCAATACTCTTCAATTACGCTTTTAAACTTCTCAGAATTAAAATATTTATTCACTTCAAAATGACGAATCTCAACATCAATCGTACCATTCTTAATATCATCAAAATTTGACATATCTTTTTTAGTAATTTCTTGGTGTACTTTGTTTAGGATAATAAAGTCATCTCCATGATATCTGAATATCGTGCTATTTGGAAATATATTTTCTAAAAATCTAGCAAACTGGATAAGAATTTTATTTCCATTTTCCCAGCCATTGAGTCGGTTGAATTCTGTAAACTTTTTTAAGTTAATCACATTGAGACAAGGATACTTTTTCTCTGAGTTATTTAAAATAGTTTCTAAGTAGTCTTCATTATAGAGTTCTGTTAAAGCATCTTTAAAAAAGTAGGACATTCTTTTTTGTTCCAATTCTGATGTTGGAAGTTGTGTTGTGTGTGTTAAATTCACATTTTTGAGTGCTAAACTAGCTGCCTCAGCTACTTTTGGATGAAATTGAGTTCCAGAAGAATGGGTTACTTCCTCTATTGCTTCACCAACTGTTTTACGTGCTCTATATATCCTGTTTGTTGTCATTGCATCAAAAGCATCTGCCACTATCAATATATGCGTCAGAATTGGTATATTATCAGCATCTGTTGTACGTGGATAACCTTTACCATCATATCTTGAATGATGATATCGTATAATATCTGCTAGGTTTCTGTAAATAGTTATATGTTCAAGCATATCTGCACCAACTGCAGAGTGTTGTTTAATGAGATCGTACTCTAAATGGGAAAGTTTCCCAGGTTTGAGAAGGATTGTATCTGGTGTTGCTACTTTACCAATATCATGCAATATAGCCGCTTTTTCTAAGATTCTAATATTTTCATCTTCGATGTTCATATGAACTGCAATAAGTCTACAATACTCAGCAACTCTAATTGTATGTCCTGCAGTGTAGGTATCTCTTTGTTCAATAATATTTACAAATGCTAGAATTGTTTCTTCATAGTTAGCAGTTTTTTCTTTTTCCATTGCTAAAATAGAATCACGTTGTTTATGTGAATAAAGAGCAATACTAATATCGTGCCCCATATTCTCCAAGACTTTCATCTCCTCAAGTTCAAAACCTTCTGGTTTGTTAGAAAAGACGGTAATTATTCCATATACGGCTTCTTTAAAATCATGAATAAGAGGAATAACTATCATCCATTGCATACCTATGTCATTCTCTCGTCTTTGATGATTAGCACTTGCGTATATATCTTCGGGCACTTTCTCGATAATTGGGTGTTTGAGCATACTAGCTTTTTGAATGACAGAAAATAAAAAGTTTAACTCCTCAGATTCATTAATTGAAACAATATCATGTTCTATGAGACTTTTACACTCTTGTGACTTAGAAATTATGTTTACTATCTCATTGTGAATTAGGCCACTAACTACAAGTGTGTAAGCGCTATTGGCAGATAGTTTTTCAGTTGTATTTTTAAGGATACTAGTTGTTGAATAAGAATTTATCAACATCTCATTTACTTCTGTAATTACTTTTAACACATCTTTTAAATGTTGTTCATGAGATATAACAACTTCTAGCTCATACGTTCTCTCTGCTACTTTTTCTTCTAAAATATTTTTCGTATTCTCTATCTCATATTGTCGTTTATAAAACATACTAATAAACCAATAGGAAATAGATATCAATATCAATGAAATGATGATAATGGCAATTAAATTCCTAGTTGTTTTAGTTTCTTCGATACTTATCTGTTTATTATATAATTCCAGAGGAATAGAGACCCTTATTCCACCCCTAATATCGCCAACTTTATAACCTTGTTGTTCATGACATTTTAAACACGCTTGTGTTGTAGGTAATGATCCCATAAAGTCAAACTTATTTTCATTAAAAGTATAAAAATATTTTTCATTTTTATTTGCTTCAAAATATTTTAATGCACTGCTCTCAAATATATCAGCTTTATTTGATGGATTGATAGGTTTTAAACTTGTTATTTTAAAATGATAGAGACCTTGTTCATTTGATATGTCTGATATCTGTCTTGTCATCCAAGCTGGATTTATTTTAATGAACAGCTCATTTTTATCACTCATCATAGTATTGTTTTCAAGATAAGGATTTGGTTCTATTCCATCTTTTGCTTTTACAAAAACACCACCATATTGAGCATTCCAAGTTCTTGTATCCACTATACTTTTAAGATGTGCTTTCGCTTCTTCTATTACTTGTTTTTGGGAGAGCTTTCGCATGTCTTCTTGTGAAGAAAGTTGCCCCATGATTGTAAGCGAAGTTACTATTGATATTAAAATAATTATAGTGAGAATAATTATATTTTTTTGGTTAATTTCATTCATGTATTTTATTATATCTTTATATGATAGAGATGTTACTTTGTTGTAGTTTAATGAAAAATGATATGCGCCTCGAACCTGTTCCTAAGTTATAGCAATTATAAACTTTACTACCTCATCTTTAAGTATTTGTACATTTAGTTTTTTGTCATTATATCCATACTTGGCAGAGTGATATGCCTTACTAAGATCTGAGGTCAGTACATCTGTTTTTTCTTCTACTCTTAAAAGAAATGCTTGCATAGATTCATTCTCTTTTTTCATTAAATTATGTTTCTTAAGAATTTTTAACACCTTATTCATCTCACACATGATTTCATCTTTACATGTAGAAGTCTTAATGCTTATATATATCAAAAATAACAATATAAAAACACCACTCATCCATAAGATAAATTTTAGTAAATAGAGGGTGTCATTAAGTAGATTATTTAATATACTTAGCTGTTTCGTCCTATTATAATTAAGTATCCAATTATTCATTATATATTTTACATACATAAAATTCAAATTAATTTTTTGGAAAATAGTATTTTCTAATGCTATTTTATTTTGTATTTCTTTAAGTTCATCCAATTCTTGTGAGGCTGTGATAGTTGGATCAAATCTCACCCAACCCCTATCATCTATATAAAGTTCAACCCAAGCATGAGCATCAGAACTCTTCACAACAATATAATTGTCTAGCATATTTTCTTTACTAGGCTTAAAACCCGTCACAACACGTGAAGGGATACCAATTATTCTTGCACTGATTGCGAACGCAGATGCAAAGTGAACACAATATCCATTCTTAGCATTAAAGAGAAATGAATCTGTAAAGTTTCTCAAGTTAATATTTTTTGGGTCAAGAGAATAAAATAGATTTTGTTCCTTAAAGAAATTCATTAATTGTTTGGCTTTTTGAGTATCATTGAGGGTGGAATCTATTAATTCTTTCAATGCTTTATATGTTTGTTCATTCTTCTTTAAGTCAACTTCAAGAGCAGTAGATACATTTTGAGAGACCAATTTATATGAGAGTGCAGCGTTTAGTTTATATCTTGTCTTATTGTAGATTGGTTTTTTTGAGACAAGTGTGTAATCACCCTTTAATTCCGTTTTTTCTATTTCCCTCGTTGGAATATCTAGAGCATAAATCCATTTCTTGGCATGTGGATAGAGTGTTATATCGTATTGTATTAAGTCAGTTGTTTTAATTAATCTATCATTTTGTGCATTGTAAGGTAAGCTTTCCCAATCTAATCCATTTTGTTTAGGTAGAGTGGAACCTCTAAAGTAAAGATTATCAGTAGATATATTCTTATCTTCAAAATAAACCTCCATTACAACTTTGTTTGATAATTTCACTTTATCCGAGGATACACTCATTCCTTCGTTATAGCCACTTTCAACATAACTATCTGCCTTAAATCCAAAATCAGCCTTTTTAAATGCTATACGCGGGAAAACTAAAAATAGTATGATGACAATAGGAAGTGAAGATATAAAAAGCTTAGATGTCAGTTTTAGTACATCTATAAGTGGCGTGTTCATTCTCCCCCAAATATTTAAAAGAGTAAAAATAAAAAGTGTAAATACAGCGTATAAAAGCATAGTAATTGATTCAAAAAAGAAAAAGCTTAATAGCATTAAAAGTCCAGGAGATACTTTTAAATACATGTTTACTTCACCCGTAAATTTTTGGAGTGACACTGCATAGATAAGGACCGAACTTACAAGAGATACAAAAAATTGGATTTTTGAAAAGTTTGAAAAATTATAATCATTAAAAAACGATAGAGCTATGAGAATAGCTCCAATGAGCATAAGGAAGTACCTAGCTTTATTTGATTTATTTTTCTTCAATACAAATATAAGAGCAATACATATATACAAAATCATGAAGAATTTCATTACAAAAATATGTGGAATTATAGAAAGCACTATAGCTATATCTAAACGTATTGAAGGTGAAGGAGCTTTAGTATGTAGCAATTGTTTCGAGAATTTCATCTGTACTCATTATTTCAGAATCTAAAATATCGTTATTTAATTTTATTGTAAAATCTAGTCTATATTTTTCACATTCTAATACCCAAAGTGTCAATTGTGAGAGTTTATTCTCATCACTGCCAAATATATCTTTAAAATCAAAATGTAGTTTTTCATTGTCATCCTCATATAAAAAGTTTTTTATCATTAAAGAATCATTTTTAGCAAGAGAAGCCCAATGAATATAAGATGTATTATCACCTTGATTAAACTTTTTAACTCCATCAAAATCATCTACTTCACCACTAAGAGCACTATTTTTAGCGTACGAAGCAAGAAGTGACTTTCCTTGGGGCTTAGCATATACTACTATCTCTTTATTTATTTCAATATCTCTGTATTTCATCTCCTGAGGAAGTGGAAAGAAAGAGTGTATTTTTATACCCTGAAGAGTACTTCTACCTCTTGTGTTAAACTTTCTTTTTAAAGATACAGTCTGAGAATAATATGGTTTTATTGATTCAATATGCACTATCTCTTTAGAGCTTGTAACACTTATATCATAGGATGGATTTTCATATTCATTTATAATGGAAAGTTTATACCTTGAATCTGTATCAGCAAAAAATCTCTCATATGAGAGTAATTTAACTTTTATATAGTAAATGTTATACACACCATAAATTGATGATGCTCCAGCCACACCAACTAGGAGAAACATAACTAAAAATACAATATTGTAATTATGCATATACGCTTGGAGAAAAAGAATTACAATCGCAATAACGAGAAAAAAGAAAAACTTTGTAGGCCGATTCTTTACACGTTTAAGTATCGATATGTAAGTTTTTAATGATTTCATTTGCAATCTCACTTGGAGTTTTTTTATCGCCTTTTGATTCTAAACGGTGCTTAGTAATATATGGTAAAACTTCTAAGACATCAGAGGGTATAACATAGTCCCTAAAAGATATCATAGCCCATGCTTTTGATATATTTAAAAGTATAATTGCAGCCCTTGTTGAGAGACCTTTTACGTATAGTGAGCTTTCTCTCGTAAATTTCAATATCTCTTGAAGAGTATCTAGTATATCTTCACCTGCATGTATCTCTGCAAACTTATTTTGTAATAACTCTATCTCTTGTTTATTTAATGACTTTAAATCCTCTATCAGATATTTTTTATTTGATGAGAGTATCTCTCTTTCAGCTTCAACAGAAGGATAGCCAAGAGAGAATGAGAGAGCGAATCTATCCAATTGTGATGATGGAAGCATATAAGTTCCAACCTCTTCAAAAGGATTTTTGGTAGCTATAACAAAAAAAGGTGCAGGAAGAATAAAACTTTTCCCATCTATACTTACCTGCTTTTCTTCCATTGCTTCTAAAAGTGCACTTTGAGTTTTTGATGAAGCACGATTTATTTCATCCGCGAGTAAAAATTGAGAAAAAATAGGCCCTTTTTTAAAACTAAAAGTTGCATCCTTAGTATTATAAAAATTTACCCCTATAATATCTGATGGCAAGAGATCATTTGTAAACTGAATCCTAGAATACTCCAAGCCTATTACGTGAGAAAGAGTTTTAGCTAAGGTAGTTTTACCCACTCCTGGAATATCTTCAATTAATAAATGTGAACCTGATAAGAAAGTAGCTAGGGCAAGCTTTATCTGCTTTTTCTTACCTATAACTACTTTTTCACTTTCAGCTAGTACTTGCTGTACTAAATCTTCAAAATTTCTCATATATACTCTTTTGCACTTCACCTACCGCCTTAACTGCAGCAGGTAGTAAGGCTTCACTCAGTGCTGGATGAATATAGAGCATTTCTTTTAAATGTCGTATGTCATTGTCTATATGCATAATACTTAAAACTTGATGCATCATAGTTGCACTCCCAGGACCAATGAGATGGCAGCCAAGTATCTCATAAGTTTCTGGATTTATGATTAATTTTGTTCTTGGATATTTAAGACGCATAGACATAGCTTTAGCACTTGCATTCCAGCCTTTTGAAATACTCACATACTCTATGCCTTTACCTCTAGCCTCTTGCTCAGTAAAACCTACACTCGCTATTTCTGGATGTGTAAAAACTGCATGAGGCATATACTTGAAGCTAAATATTTCTTTTTTCTCTTGGAGTAAAGTTTTTTGAACATGATTTACCTCTGCCGCGGCAGCATGCTGTAACATATGCTCCCCAGAGGCATCACCAACTACATAAATACCTTCAACATCTGTTAGAAAATACTTATCTCTCGTAATAAAACCTTTTTTATTTACTTTGATATCTGTATTTTCTAACTTTAAGGTATCGGTGTTTGGAATTCTACCTGTTGCGTAAAGAAGTGCTTCACTAACATGTGAGGAAACTTCCCCTGCTTTGTTCTCTAGTGTAAGATTAAAATAATTATCTTTGTACTCTATATTTTGAATACTTGTATCAAAGGCAACATCTACATGGCTGACAAACTCTTTTTTAAATATCTTAGATATGTCTTCATCTTCATTTTTTAAAATGCTTTGAGAACGTACTAGTAATTTAGTCTCAATCCCAACAGCATCAAAAAAGTTAGCGAGTTCACACGCAATAAATCCAGAACCTACTATAGTAATGGATTTTGGAACTTCACCAACAAGTGGAAATATATCATCACTCGTCCAAGCCTTTTCATGCGCTGCTTCTATAGGACGGGTACCTGTTGCTATAACTATTTTTGGAGCAGTAATTTTTTTGCCATTAATTTCAACTATATAATTCGATACAAAAGAAGCAGTTCCCGTATAGGTATCTACATTTTCATTAAATCTACCTCTATATGCAGGATCAATTGTTCCAATATAATTGTTAGTATCTTCAAATATTTTTTCAACATCTATAGAATTAATTTTTGCATCAATAAAATGTCTAGAGGATTCTTTAATACTTCTAGCAACTTCAGCATATCCGATAAGAAGCTTAGAAGGAACACATCCACGGTTTGGACACGTTCCTCCAAACTTTGACTGTTCTATAATTGCTACTTTTTTACCAGCTTCTCCTGCGTTACGTGCAAGATTACTCGCGCGTCCAGCACCAATTACTATAATGTCATATATTTTCATTATTGTCCTTTGTAGATTTATACATTAAACCCATAATCATTTTACTCATAAATATCTTTATAATTTACCAGGTTTACTGAAGTAGTATCCTTGAAATTCATCAATACCAAGGTCTCTACATATTTCAAATATTTCTTTAGAATGTACATACTCAGCGATTGTTTTAATACCTAGCTGGCTTGCAAAATTTATAATAGTTTTTACAATCTTTTTCGCATTTTCATCTGTGTCTAAATTTTTAATAAGAGAACCATCAATTTTTAAGTAATCTGGTTCTATTTTCATCATATATGAAAAGTTTGAATATCCTGTTCCAAAATCATCTATAGCTATTTTTGCACCCATTTTCTTTATGTATTGGATAAAGTCATATATTTCAACAATACTGTATAAATCATCTGATTCCACTAGCTCAAAAACGACACGTTCTGGATTACTACAGAGATTCATCTTTTCTTTAATTAAAGAGATTGTATCAGTATTTAATATATCATCTGCCGTTAAATTAATAGATAAAGAGCAGTTTGTGTTTTTAAATTGCTCAAACACACTTTTAAGGACAAACTGAGTAATACGACTATAATGTTTTGTTCTTTTTGAAAGTTCTAAAAAGAACAATGGGCTGAGTATTTTATCTTGGTCTTTCATACGAATTAGTGCTTCATATTTATGAATATTTTCATCTCTACCAACGATTCCTTGATAATGAACAAGCATTCCATCATTACTTAATGCTTTAGTAAGCTTGTTAATAGTTTCAAGATTATTAAGCTGAACATCTTTCGTATTTTCTTTCTTCGTATAAATAACCAATTCTTTTTTATCTTTTTTTGCCTGGGTTAATGCCATAGCAGCTTTTTCAAGTTTTTTTGTTTCATCAAAACATATCCCAGCGTACATATGAACACTGATACCTATGTTCTCATCTTCAACTCGAAATTGAGCGTGTTCAATCTCCACAATAATTTTTTTAATGAACTCTTGAAAATCACTTTTCGATGTATTTTCTAATGTCATAAGGACGTATTCATCACTACCTACTCTATACACAGAATAACCTTCTCTTTTTGCAGTCGGTTCATATCTTACAGCTAACTCATGTAATATATAATTACCAGTTTCAAAACCAAAAGCATCATTAATTTCCTTAAAGTTTCTAATGTTTAAAATAGCTAAGTAGCTATCAGTATTATTTTGCAAGTCTTTAACTAAAGCATTTCTATTACCTAAGCCTGTTAATTCATCTCTATATAACTGTTCAATGAGTTGTTGTGATTTTTCTCTATTATCATCTTCTAATAAAATATAATGTTTTTCAAGTTCTAATCCCATTTCAATAACATCATGTTCAAGCTTCACTAAAGATTCTGTAGAGACATTTGAGTTAACTTCTTGTGTATGCAATGAACTAAAATCTCTACTTTTGATTCTTTTTGTAATATTCTGTATATAATTAATTTCTTTAAAAAGTCCTAACATTTTACTTCTCGTTATAAGCACAATAATTAAGACAGATATAATAATAAGAATAAAACTCTTAAATAGATTTGACATAAAATGATTTTTAAATTCTTTTAACTCTGTAACTGTACATATATACCCCATAGTTTTCTTATTAAAATCAATAATTGAGTAGGTATAAAGAGTGTATGCATGATTATTAATCATAATATCTTGAATACCCTTAGTAAAATCAATTTCTTGAATCTCTTTGACCGTGACGTTCAAGGTTTTATCCGCAAGAATATTTTTTCCTACAATTTGTTTATCTTTCATAAAGTCATCATAATATTTTGGCGCTAAAGATTTTGTTGATTCTTTTGTATACACTAAGAAAGAATCATGTTGTGTTTTTTCTTTAAGTGCACTAGGAATCCAATCAATTTTTTTACCTAGGGATAGTCCGCCAAGCATTGTTCCGTTTTTATCATAGATAGGATGGGTAGCTCTATAACCTGCATATGTTTTACACATAAGAGCATGCGCACTAGGCTCAAATGATGATGTTATCCACCTAATATCTGTCCTTACACTAGATACATCTTTACCTAAGGATTTGAAGTTAGAAAAATTGACAAAAGATATAGCTGGCGGTTTAAAAAAATGGATTTCATGTGTTAGTTTTTTATTTTTCACTTGTTCCCAAAGAGGAAATATGTTTTTTTTAATAATTTCTGGATTATTCTTCAAATAACCTTCTATAACCCCAGGATTTGAGGCTAAAACCTCTGCTAATATTTGAACATTTTTAGCTTGTGCATCAGTCAAATTTCTAAGAATCTGTTTATCTTTTTGATACGACTTTATTTTTGCCTCTGCTATACCATTATAGTATGAAAAAGATTCATTAAGAATGAAGAAAGCTAAGGCAAATACAGCTATAAATAACAAAGGGCTCTTTAAAATATTCATTTTCCTACTTCCAGTTAAGAATATATATTATGTCCTTAACATATATAAAATTATTATATAGACAGAGTATATAAATACTACTAATAAAATACTTAAAAATAAAAATTAATGCTTTTAATGTCTATGAGACACTTTTATTAGTTTAAAATTATACATAAAATACTAAGCCAAGGAGAGGGTATCAATCAAGTACATAACCAGAAATTACCTTACAAAATTGACAGATTTTAAAATGAACAAGAAAAAAGCAGGTTTCTAAGTCGCATAGAAAATGAGAGTGATGAAATTCTCATTCGACTACACTTTACCAACATACGAGGACTGATTGAAATTATGTAAAAATCTTAGTACGCTGCATTAATACGTTCACTATGGAGTCTATAATTGGATCTATTTGAGAATTTTTTGAATCGATATTTAAATCTTGTGCTCTTAGATCTTCTAAAAGTTGTGTTTTTGACCCGTTAGAAATTCTAGGTCTTGATAGGTACTTGCATTTGAATCTTTAATAGCAGCTAATTTGGCTTTTGCATTTAACTTAGCCTCTTTAACTATTTGAACTTTTTCCTCTGATTTTGTGAAGTTTTCTAATATTGTGTTGCTTCAAGTTTTAGGTTATCCATTTTCTAGTTTCCTTTTTTGGTTAATATAGTTGTTTTCATATGAAAATAATATCTATCTTCTTGTATATATGTAAAGTTGAAGTCTATATGGTCACATTTTTTTGCAATCTCATAAAAACCAATGCCACCACCTTTGTCATGTGTATTTTGACCACTTTTACGTAATTCTCGATATCTCTTTTTAATACCATCTTTATCTAGGCTTTGTATTTCTAGTAATTTAGGTTCTATTTTATTTTTATCTTCTGTTGAAACAATATTTTGACTATGAATATGATAAGTATAGTTATCATCTTTAGAAACTAAAATAAGACCTTGCGCTCTCAGTGATTCATTGTTTAATGTTTTAGAATAGTTCATCATATTTTGGGAAAGTTCAATAAAAATAGTGAAAATATTATTTGACGCTGTCATACTGATACCATTGTGCTCAGCCTCTTTTTCTAACGCTTCTGTCATCCCTGCAATTAAAGTTTGAGACAAGTAGCCACCATAACTTAAAAAAATTATGCCATCATTTTCAACCATTTTTTGTACTGCGTTAATATCCATTGAAACTACCTTATATTTTATTTAAGAATTAATCGCACTAAGCAATTTTTCTTGTTTCACAGGCTTTTTTACCATAGAGGCTCTTAACTTACCAATCTCTTGAAGAACTTGCGAATTTACTATAGAGCTTACAACAACTATTTTAATAGTATTATTATAACTTCTAATTTCTTTAATCATACCAATGCCACAAATATTTGGCATTTCTATATCTGTGAATGAACGACCCCGACCCAAGGGTACGGAGTATCACTTACGTTTGAGCTTATAAGTCAAATAACAACTGACTAGTATGCACCTTTGTATATTTCTTTCCTTGGTCTTTCACATAATTTCTTATTGTT
>NZ_JBLHOE010000034.1:0-33771 GCF_047622445.1 Sulfurimonas sp. | reverse complement strand
AAAATCACTTACTCTAAGTTACTCACTCGAAGCAGATGAAAATATGCGATACATACAAAATGCAGAAGAACAAATGCATATGAGCACGGGCCAAGAAAAAGCCAAGAAAAAATCAGCTGTTGCAAAAAAAACAAAAAATAGCAAAAAACAAAAGAAGGGTGGAAGCTCTAACATGAAAGTAAGTGCACCAGCTTCAAGTGGTGGCGAAGATATAGGTAAAAAGACGAAAAGTGACCCTATGCTCAACCTGAATAAGGGAAGTGCAAAGCTAAGCTCAAAACAGTACGAGTTAATTAACAAAAGGGGAGTAAATGAAAAAAAGCCTTGGTAGTTTTTTAATACTTTTTCTTTCTTTTTTAAGTCTAGATGCCTCGACATATAAATGGAGCTCTTTTGTAGAAACAGAGAAAGCATATGTAGGTGAAGCTATTTATATAAAGTACCTTTGTGAGTTTGATGATAACGGTGAACTTTATATTATAGACTTTGAGCCTCGTAGTAGTGACTTATATGATGTAATTTTATTGAGAAGAGATGAAAAGCTGCGGGATGGAAAAAGAACAAATAGTTATGAATACATTTTAAAAGCAAAATTACCAAAAGACTTAGAGATAGTTTTAGAAGCCACAATGAAAAAAACTTCGCTTGATAGTATTGTTGATAATACGACGAATCATTATGATGACACCAAATTTGACAGTATCCATACAAAAACTATAGTGAAGATGAAAAAAATCACTGTGGAAATTTTAGATGTACCAAAAAAACTCTTAGGTACATTTGGTCTTAAAGTGAAAAAAGATGAACCTAATATTAAAGCTTATGAACCGTATCATTTAGATGTGAAGATATCTGGAGAAGGTAGTTTTGATGCGCTAGAAAGTATAGACTTTACAATAGATGGTGTAAAGGTTTTTACACAAAAGCCCACAAAAAAGATTGACTTAGATAAAGATGGATATAAAGGTTCTTGGATGCAAAAGTTCGCTTTTGTAAGTGGTGAAGATTTTAGAATTCCTGCTCGTAGTATAGAGTATTTTGACATGTCTTCGAATAGAGTACAAGTATTAGAAATAGATGCAGTTGATGTAAAAGTACAAGTCGCTTATAAAAAATCTGATCTTTTAGATGATGTTGAAGAAGACTTTTCTTTAAATATTGAATATGCTTACTATTTATTTACATTGATAGCTGGATTTTTAGTAGGAAAAATAAAGTTTAAAACAAAAAAAGTAAATACTGAAACTGAAAAATTTATAACAAAAGTTAATGAGACTAAATCGCTTGATGTCTTGAGTATGCTTTTGATACTCACAAATGAGAAAAAGTTCAGTGATATACTTGGGTCGATTGATTCGAATGAAGTCACATCTTTAAGGCAAGCAAAAAAAATGATTATAAAGATTGTGTCATGATGCAAAAGTATATCAGTATATTTTTATTGTTAACAGTATTTTGTATGAACGCATATGCAACTGACTATAAATGGAGTTCCTCTGTAAATAAAAAAGAAGCCTTTGTAAATGAAGCAATATATCTTAAATATGTTTGTGAGTATAGTGACAAGGCTGAATTGTATACGATAGAGTTTCATCCCGAAGTTGAGAATGAGTTTTATAGCATTAAGCTGTTTTCTCAAAAGACAAAGTTAGTAGATACAAAAAAAATAAGCACCTATGAATATATAGCTTTTGTTAAAAAACCTATGCTAGCTAACTTTAATTTTGAGGCTATGATGGAAAAAACAAATAAAGACTCCATTGAAAATACAGTACTTGGACGTGATAACGCAGATTATGAAGAATTCTCAACTACGCCAGTCAAACAAAAAAGTTTAAAAGTGGAGATTAAAGAGATACAAACAAATATATCTGGAAAGTTTTCTCTTGAAGTTAAAAAAGATAAACAGCGTGTAAAGGCATATGAGCCATTCCACTTAGACATAAAGATATCCGGAACTGGAAATTTTGAGGCTTTAGGGGGCATTAATTTCAATATAGACGGAGTAAAAGTATTTGCACAAAAACCTATAAATAGCACGTATCTAGGTATTGAGGGCTATAAAGGTACTTGGAGTCAGAAATTTGCTTTTGTAGGCTCTAAAGACTTTAGAATCCCTGCTCAGAGTATAAAATATTTCGACATTGAATCTAAGGAAGTTAAAGTTCTAAATATAGCTAGTATTAACATTAGTGTAAAAAAAGCATACCAGAAGTCTGAGCTGTTAGACACGCAGGAAAATGGGTACGCATTTTCTTTGGATACCATACTAAAGTATATATATTTCATACTTACTTTTATAACTGGATTTTTACTTGCAAAAGTGAAATTTAAAACGAAAAGAAGAGACACAAAAAGTACACAATTACGGGATAAAATACAAAATGCGAAATCTTTAAATGAGTTGAGTATGCTTTTAATATTAAATAATGAGAGAAAATTTAATGATATACTAACAAAAATTGATTCCAAAGAGTTATCATCTTTAGCTCACGCCAAAAATAAAATTACAAAATTAATAACGGATACTTAATGCAAAAGCACTTCTTCTTTTTAGTTACTTCTTTTTTTATAATCTTTTTTAGTGGATGCGCAACACATGTAAAAATTAAAGCACTTAAACCTGCCGAGATCGATAGAGCAACTACTACAAAAAACATTGCAGTAGTGACATTTAAACATGACAGAGTTGCCCTTTCTTCAAAAATTGAATCAAACCTTGCCAGTTATAAGATAGAGAATAAACCATTTTTCACTATGGTTAGCAGGAGTGATTTGAACCAAGTTATAAAAGAACAAAAACTGCAAAATAGTGGTTTAGTAGACACCAAGGATATAGTTGAAGTTGGCGAGCTTATTGGTGCTCAAGCTATCATCTCTGGTAATGTGGGACGTTCTTCTCTTAATGATACACATTACTATGAAAATCGTGTAGGATGTTCAGATAAAAAGTGTAAAAAAACATACATCTATAGAGTTAGATGTACGAAACGAGTTATTAGTTTATCTGCTGATATTAAGATGGTGGATGTAACTCGCGGAGATATTATTTATGCAGACAATATGTCAAGATCATCTACATATAGACATTGTCGTGATGATTCACGTGCCTTACCATCAAAAGAGAGTGTGGCACAAAACCTAGCCACAAGCATAGCAAATAGTTTTACGTATAAATTAACACCACATTATCGTTACTTTAGTGTAGAACTACTTGATAAGCCAGATTTAGATTATACGGACGAACAAGAAGACCTACTTGAAAATGCTCTCAAATACATGGAACATAAACGTTATGATAGAGCTGAGTCATTACTGACAAATTTAGTTGAATCAACAGATCAGCAAAGCTATGTAGCATTCTATAATTTGGGTGTTGTTAAAGAGACTCAAGGCGATTATAAAAAAGCAAAACTTTATTATGAAAGAGCAGATAACTTAACTGAAAAACCAGTTGAAGCTGTAAGCATTGCATATAATCGGATTAAAGCTGTAATAGAAGAGAGTCATATAATTTCACAACAAATGAGTCGGTAAGTGTCTATGAAAAATGTATTTATTTTAATTTTGACTCTACTTATTTTAAGTGGATGTAGTTCTAAGAAGAGGGTTGTATCAGCCCCTAAAACATTACCAACTTGGTACTCACAGGAGATGAAAAGTAATGCACGCACTTTATATAGTGTTGGAGAGGGTGAAGATAAAGCTAAGGCTATTACAAATGCTTTGAATGCTATGGTATCAACATTAAGTGTATCTATCTCATCTGAGTTCAATATGAAAAGTGTTGTACAAGATGGTGTGATTAGTAGTATTCAAAGAGACTCTACACATGAAGTCAATTCACAGGTAAAAGCAATAAGAATAAGTAATTACCAAATAATAGAGTCAAAAGAATTTGCTTTTCAACGCTATTTAGTAGCAATTAGCTCAGATAAAAAAAGTCTATTTTTATCATTATACAAAGAAATAAGTCAAAAATTTGAGAGTATTAAAAGAAAACATGAAGAATCAGTTCAATTTAACCTCATTAAAAGATTGTCACTCTATAAAAAAGATAAAGAATCAATGAGTACTTTGAAAAATACACTCATTGTTATAAATTCATTAAATCCAAGTTTTAATGATAGCATCTACGTGAGACAAGTACTTGAGGTTGAAAATAGATATGACTCTTTACTTTCAAAAATCACTTTTAGTGTAGATGCAAACTCTGATGCAAGAAGATTAATACCGTCAATTGCTAATGGTTTAAGTCTGTCGAAATACAATATTGTAAAAAAGATAAATGGTAAAAATCATTTAAGAGTTCGCCTTAACGCGTCGACTGTAAAAGCAAGATCATATGGGTTTACCTTAGCAAGATCTGCGATTTCTATTACAGTTAAAGATAGTACGAGTAAAGTTATTGGAAGTAATAAGTTAAACATAACAGGACAATCTACGCAAGGTTATGAAATTGCCAAAGAGAATGTTGCCGTAAAATTAAATACTAAAGTACTTCAAGAGGGTATAGAAAAAATTATCGGCTTGGAATTATAATCAAAATATTTATCAAGGTTTCTCTTTTTTTTATACTTGTTCTTTCAATGCAAGGATGTACTCAAAAAAGTGTGCGTGCTGTATTCCAAACAAATGGTGCTTCCATTGTGAGAGAACATACCACAGTACTTCAAAGATTACTGGAAAAATATTACACAAAATTAAATCTTAGAAACCCAAGGTATACAACAAAAATACAAAGAATACCTGTTATGTATGACATCAAAAATCGTACAAATAATGCAACACTTCCTCTTTTAAGTATTAAAAAAAATGCAACTTATAAAGATTATTTAAACATTGCATTTGGAAGAAGTGAAGTGAAAAATAGAAATGATTACCTTATTGCAGGTATATATAAAATGCTTTACTGGGCATATACAATTGATAGGTCTCATACTGTGACTACAATGCAGTATGATGCTGTGAAGATTCAAGAAGCAAACAAGATGATGCAGATTATTCAGTACCGTGTAGAAAATGAAAAAGATGAAAAAGGGAATTATCTTTTTTTAACATGGCAAAGACAATGGCAAATTGATGTCTTAAAAAGTATTTACACAAATAAAAAAATAGATGTAAATTCTTACGAGAAAGAAGAATTGATAAAGTCTTCAAATATGAACTTTCGAATTATAAGTGAAGGGATAATTTTTACACTTCAAGAGTCTTTACGTTATTTCGGTAAAGAATCTACAAACCTTGGTACTTCAGCTATAAAAAGTGTGTTTATATTTTTATAGTTTTTCTCAATCATTAACCCCTCTTTGTTATAATTGCTCAATTAAAACAAAGGGTATTGTATATGATTTCTAAGATACAAGAGATAAAAACAGAAGTTGCTAAAGTAGTTGTTGGGCAAGATAAAATGATAGACGGTCTTTTAATCGCTCTGTTATGTGATGGACATATTCTTATAGAAGGTGTACCAGGACTTGCAAAAACTACAACCGTAAATGCACTTGCAGCTTCTCTTGGATTAGATTTTAAACGTGCGCAATTTACTCCTGACTTACTTCCAGCAGATATCTTAGGTGCTGAGATTTATGATCCTCAAAATAACATTTTTAAAATCAAAAAAGGTCCAATCTTTACAAACCTTCTTTTAGCAGATGAGATTAACCGTGCTCCTGCAAAAGTACAATCAGCCTTACTTGAAGTAATGCAAGAAAAGCAAGTAACACTTGGAGATACTACATTTAAACTTGATCCTCCATTCTTTGTAATGGCCACACAAAATCCAGTAGAACAAGAAGGTGTGTATCAACTCCCAGAAGCGCAACTAGATCGTTTTATGTTGAAACTTATAGTTGATTACAACACAAAAGAAGAAGAACTAGAAATCGCAAGACGTATTTCAAGTGGAAGTTCAGGTAAAATTCAAGCTGTAGTTAATGCCGAAGAATTACTCGAGCTAAAAAAAGCTATAAAAGAAATTCATGTTGATGAAGAAGTTGAAACATATATGATTGAACTTGTAAATGCTACAAGAAATCCAAGTGACTATGGACTTGATGAGTTAAAGGATATGATTCAATTTGGTGCTTCGCCACGTGTAAGTATAGATATCTTTAAAGCCGTAAAAGCAATGGCATTTCTTAGAGGAAAAGATTTTGTAACACCTGTTGATGTAGCATATATAGCAAAAGAGATTATGAGACATCGTATAGTCCTTTCTTATGAAGCAGAAGCAGAAGGTATTACAACTGATGAAATTATTCAAAAAGTTTTAGAGACTGTAGCAATACCATAAAAGGTATTTAGCTACTTACTGGACCTTTACGAAGAACTTTGTACCTCTAATAGCTACTGTAGCTTCAGGTGTTTTAAACACGAAATCTTCAGGAGATAGTTGGCTAATTTTTCCAGATTCAAATGATGCAGAGCCTTTTTCTAGGAAGAGTTGGAAATCGTATTTTTCTTCTGTAGGTTTAAAAACAAACTTCTTTAAACTTAGTAGTGCATTTGATCCCAATACAAGTTTAGAATTATCTTTAAATATCACGGTTACCGAGGCATCTTTTTTCGTTATAAGTACCATGCCACTATTTAAAGTACTTCCACTAGTAATAGAAATCGTTTTATCAGCACTTTTTGCACTAACGCTTCCTTTTACTTGACTTGCAATTGCAATTTCTTGCGCATTAGCATTTACAAATAAAATCAATAAAGTAAGTAGTATGTATTTCATGTTAAATCCTTTTAATATATGATTGTTTGTATGTTGAGATCTGGAAATTCTTCAGCTATATCTTCATAATCTTCTAAGGAATCTTCGTCTTCTTCATGATAGTACCAATTTATTTGAAGGGGTTTAGATACACCGTTATTTACAATATCTAAAATATTATACAGAATTTGATTTGTAGAAGAGTTGAAATATATCAGTTTAATATTTATTGTAGTATGTGTTTGAGACTCTTCATTAAAATATTGCGTTATCCACTTGATGATAGGTTCATAAAAAGTAAAGGCATTATCCGGATAAGACTTACCTATGAATTCTATTAAACTATCTTCATATGATAATGTAACATGAGGAGTGTCTAATTCTTGCTTAATATTAATACTATTCATATTTGCATCTCTTTAAAATTTTAAACCCATAACTGTTATATCGTCAGTTTGCTCAAAATCACTTTTAAACATTCTAAAGCTCTTTATTATACTGTCTTTTTGTTTAAGTAATGATGATTTATGATTTCTTAGTATTAATTCTTGGAAAGCTTTTTTACTAAATTTTTTATTATCAAACCCTTCTTGATCATAAATTCCATCAGTAGATATGTAAAGCTGCATATTTTCATGAATAGTTATATCATTGTCTGTATATTTTTGATCTATTTTTGTTCTAATATAGCCTACGTTTGAACGATCTGATTTTATAGTATCTATTTTTGAATCATGTATAGTATAGAGGGGTGTTTTAGCTCCAGCATATCTACATACTTCAGTTTTTTTGTTGTAATACAAAACACCACCATCAAATCCAGCATTCGATTTCGATTCGGTGGTTTGTTTAAGCATCGTTTTTATTGAGATATTAAAATACTCTAATATCTTAGCTGGGCTTCTTTCTAAGTTATTATTTGCTATTTCGGCAACTATTTGTGCTTCTATAGCTTTGACTAACATTGTTACAAAAGCACCTGGAACTCCATGCCCAGCTCCATCGATTA
This sequence comes from Sulfurimonas sp., assembly GCF_047622445.1. Taxonomy (GTDB): domain Bacteria; phylum Campylobacterota; class Campylobacteria; order Campylobacterales; family Sulfurimonadaceae; genus Sulfurimonas. The sequence goes on along the minus strand of NZ_JBLHOE010000034.1, from coordinate 26,050 downwards.
CCATTACAATGATTTCTTCTTGAGACTTTAATTCTGTTGCAAAATAAATATCTCCACCAACAGTGTCTTTTGGTAACCAAAATATAAATGAATCGTGAAAATATTTTTGCATAATATTCTCATCGGGTAAAATAGAGTTTTGAATTAAAGAAGCATAGTCAATTGAATCATTTATCTTTTTCTGAGCTTTTTCGATTTTGTTCTTTGCAATTTCTAAGTCTGCTGTTCTTAGTTTTACTTTTTTATCAAGATTAGCGATATGCAAACGTGTTAACTCTTTTGCAAACAAATGTTTATCGTATGTATCAATAATAATATATAAAATACTTAAAATGAAAAAATGCAGGAGAAAAGGAATAAGAAAATAACCAATAGATATATACACACCATTCTCAAATTGAATAATTGTTAAAAATGTAGCTAGGAATATTATGCCAATAAATAAAACAAGTAAAAGTTTCTTCCATTTTTTGATAAGTAAGTATAAAAATAGGAAACTTAATATTAAAGAGAGTAAAAGATTGATATTTTTATACGATTCTGGCTGTACTAATAGACTGTCATTTAAGATATTGTCAATTATGCTAACATGAACTTGTACCCCAATAAATTTTCTACCACCTCTTATAATGATTTGATCATGGAGAGCAGATGCTGAAGAACCCACTAAAATAATTTTTCCAGTTAACATTTCTGTAGGTACTTTATTTTGTAAAAGATCAATAGCAGATACTTTTTTATACCACATATCATCATAGAAATTGACTAAAATATTTGTTTGCTTGTCGGTTTGTATGGTATGGTCAAGTATCTCAAAACGATTATCTGATAGTACTTTTAAGTCAGAGTCTAAACTTAAAAGAGTGGCAATAGAAAGAGTGGGGAGTATATTGTTTTTATATTTTCTTAGTAAAGGTATACGTCGTAAAATACCATCTTCATCCACATTAACGTTGACAAATCCAAGGTAAGGCGCACTTGTTGATAAAGTGGATGTATTACAGAGAATACTATCAAAATTCTCTAGTATAAAGTCACTAGTATTTAAATCTAAAGATTTAAGATTGATACATTTTTCATTTGGAGTAGTGCTTTTACTTAAGTAAACACTCATGACACTCGCTGTTTGTTTTAAAGCATTGGAAAGTCTTAAATCATTATCTTGCAAGCTTTGAGGTAAGCCATGTATAGAGCTATCAATATTGAAAAATTTTTTGTAAAAAGATGTTATTTCTTTCGGGGATGTTCTGTCATTTTCTGGAAAAATGATATCAAGCCCAATTACACTTGGCATTGTACTATCTATTTTCCGTATGAGTTGTGCTACGAGGATTCTTGGCCAAGGCCATTGCCCTAGTGCATGAAGACTTTTTTCATCTATATCTACAACAATAACATTTGATGCTTGCTCCTTGTGATTCTTTACTAATGAATTCGAGATTTGGTCATATACTTTATAGTCAATGAGTTTTAAATAATCACTTTTAAAAAATATATAATGGTTCAGTAGAATTAGTAGGAAAAGTAACGAGTATAAAAAAAGAGTTTTTTTATTTAATGAATAAATAATTCTACTCTTCTATTAAATTGTTCATCCATATTATCATCAGTAGGAATCGCCAAATCTGATTCACCATAAGTATCTTGATCAATTTTTAAATACGTTATTTCCGCACTTTGTATCGTATTGGCTACACTTTGTGTTCTTTGAGAGCCAAGAGTTTTATTGCTGTTTGAATTTCCAACTGTATCGGTATGCCCAATGAGTTGTATATATGGAGATTGCATTTTAGACAGTATAGATAAAATATTTTGAAAATTTTCTTTAGATTCCTCTGTTAATTCAAGCTTATTGAAATACAATATATACGACAACTGTTCGGTATTAGTAGCATCAATAATCTCTCCAAATAGATTTTTTATTTCATTTGTATCAATTTCTTTTGGATTACTTGGAGCAGAGTCTTTTGAACGTACTGATACAATTTGATTAGGTTTTGTTACTGCGACACTACTTTTATCTGTTGCAATAAGAATAGAGCTATTTGTTTTTTTATCAGGGAGTAAGACGATTAGGGTCTTTATTTTGCATCCATCCTCTCCAACTTTCATACCACGTTGTGTATCAGGACATTTATCTTGCTCTCTAAGTACACCATCTTGATCAAGATCTTTGGCTAAGGTTACATACATTGTAACTATAGCTCTATTTGATAGTGCATGGTCTGCACTTAAGTGAAGTGGGTCTTTTGCTCCGCGATATTCAATCCTCATAATATTTTTATCTATACCATGCTCAGACAAATAAGCCTGTACGCTGAGTGCATTTTCTTTACTTTTTTCTAGTGCATTAGAGGACTTGAAACTATATCCTATAATATTTACGATTATTTCATTTGATTTATTTGTGTACGTTTTTACTTTATCTACAACATCTTTTAAAGTTGATTTTGAATCTTCTTTTATGTCTACATCATACATATATATTTCATCAAAACGGACTATTTCATCAAAATCTCCATCAATGAAATTACTATACTTTTTGATTTGTAGGGTATTAGTATCTTTAGGTGTTAATGCTAGTGCTGAAGTGATAGAAAGGAAGAAAATAATTGTAAAGGAGATTAAAAAGTTTTTTTGCATAATTTTTTGCATAATATGTATACCTTTAGTATGTTATATATAATTAGATATAGTATACATACTATAAACTAAAATTTAAGTTAAATATATGTATCTTACATCTATCCATTTACTACGATTTGTTATAATATTTAACAAAAATACAAACTATAGTTTTATACAATATGAGATAATTAATGAGCAAATTACAAAAAATACTAGTCCGTGCAAGACGTCAGGTCTTTAGCGAAATGGTTGGAAACAATCCCTCTATCTTTCAAGGTGAAGGGTATGACTTTATAGAACTACGTGAGTATATGCCCGGTGATGATATTCGTCATATTGACTGGAATATTACGGCAAAGATGCAGAAGCCTTTTATAAAAATATTTCGTGAAGAACGTGAACTTAATGTTGTACTCGTATCTGTTTTAAATGGAAGTGTACATTTTGGTTCTAAAAAGTTTAAGCAAGAAACCATTGCAGAAGTAAATGCCTTACTTGGATTCTCCACTTTGAAAAATGGAGACTTACTAAGTTCATATGTGTTTACAGATGAGATGATTTCAAACTCAAAACCAAGTAAGAAACTTCACCAGATACAAAAAAATGTAGCTGAGATTTTAGATTTTGATGCAATAAATAAAAAAGTAGATTTTAAAGTTATCGCAGATACCTTATATAAACGATTAAGAAGAAAATCACTGATTTTAGTAGTCGGGGATTTTTTTGAAATTCCTGACTTTAAACTTTTAGCGAGAAAACATGAGGTTGTATCGGTAATAGTTCGTGACCATTTAGAAGAAAATCCACCACAAATGGGTTTTGCATCTTTACTTGATCCTGAGAGTGGAGCAACACTAGAAGGGGACTTTAATAAAGCGAGTGTAAGTGAGTATAGTAAAAAAGTCCATGCACATGATCATAAACTGTATGAGACATTTAGAAAAGATCAAGTGAGATTTACAAAAGTATATACTGATTCTATTGCAAGTGTTGATCTTCGTAGACTGTTTGAAGGAAGATAATGAAAGAAGCAGTACAACAACAATTTGATATTCCTTTACATGACATTAAGCCTATCGTTGAAGTTCAAGAATACTCTTTATATTACCTCATAGGTTTAGTGGGTCTCGCTTTAATAGTTTTTTTTGTAGTAGTTTACTTTTTATATCTTTGGTATAAAAAACGTAGTGAATTTAATTTGAGAAAGCATCATATAAAACTACTCTTTGAACTGGACTTTTCCGATACGAAACATACTGCCTATGCAATAAGTAGTTATGGAATTACTTTCAAAGATGATTCACCAAGACATGTAGAGATGTTCAACAATATAAGTGAAAGACTTGAACTTTATAAATATAGAAAAAGTGTGAGTGAATTTGACGAAGAAACTTTAGGTTACATAGAAGTATATAAAGGTATGTTGGATGCTTGATGGGGTTTACCTTGAATATCCAGAGTTACTTTTACTTGTATTAGTTTTTATTGCTTGTTCTAAGTTTTGTAAATTGCGATTGTCTTCTATTTATTTTCCTCATGCTGGTCAGTTTATGCAAAACTCAATTTCAAGCTCAAAACTACTAATTTTTTTAAAATGGCTTGGGATTATTATGCTCATTGTTGCTATTGCATCACCTGTAAAAGATGAGCCTTATGAGTTAGAACCAAAAGATGGTTATGAGATAGCTTTAATTTTGGATGCTTCTCAATCTATGCAAGCACAAGGTTTTGATCAAGACAACAGAAAATTAAACCGTTTTGATGTTGTAAAGAATATTGTAAATGATTTTATAAAACAAAGAAGTGAAGATAACATCGGTTTAGTAGTTTTTGGTCAGTACTCTTTCATCGCTTCACCACTTACCTATGATGAAAATATTTTAAAACGTATTGTCTCTCAACTTCAAATTGGAATGGCTGGTAAATATACTGCCCTTTATGAAGCGCTTGCTCAAGGTGTCAATCTTTTAAAAATGAGTAAATCAGATTCTAAGGTGGCAATACTTCTAACAGATGGACACTCCACTGTTGGGGTTGACAAAATTCCACTCGATGTGGCACTTGATATGGCGAAAAAAGAGGGTGTTAAAGTCTATCCTATTGGTATAGGTATGCCAAATGAGTATAACCGTAAAGTACTTATGGAAATAGCTGAAGGTACAGGTGGGGTTGCTTTTGGTGCTTCATCTGCAAATGAATTACTTGAAGTGTATAAAAAGATTGATGAGTTAGAAAAATCAGAAATTCAAGCTGAGACTTTTACATATTTAAATTATTATTATGCGTACCCTTTATTTTTAGCATTTTTCTCTTTGATATTTTATATGTATTTACGAAATAAAAGAGGCAATGCATGATTTTTTTACGTCCTGAAATTTTATACTATCTTTTACCACCATTTTTTATTCTTTTTGCCCTTCTTCTAACACAAAAAGAGACGCAAGAACATTACTTTTCTGATGAAGTAATGAAAAAGCTGAAAGTAGGTACAGACACCTTTACTCTTCGTACAAGAAATATATTTCTCTTCTTGGTGGGCCTTTTGATTGTACTGGCATTAGCTGAACCAGTTATAGAAGATGGTACAGTAGAGGTAAAATCAAAAAGTGCAGACATTATGTTAGCTTTAGATATATCTGACTCAATGTTAGCTGAAGATGTGTACCCAAACCGTTTAAGTTTTGCTAAACAAAAAGCGATAGACTTACTCAAGTTAGCCCCAGATGAGAGAATAGGGATAGTGGCCTTCGCTAAAAACTCCTATCTTGTTTCACCTATGAGTTTTGATCATAATGCAGTGAGTTTTTTACTTCGCCAGTTAAATACAGATTCAATCACAGAAAAAGGAACAGATTTACTAGCTCTTTTAAAAGTTGCAAATGAAACTATTAAAACAAAAAGCAAAAAATATCTTTTACTTCTTTCAGATGGTGGAGACAAAGATGATTTTTCTGCTGAGATTTCTTATGCAAAAGAAAAAAATATTGTAGTTTTTATTTTAGGAATCGGTACTAAAAAAGGTGCCCCTGTTAAAAAAGAAGATGGAACTTTTGTAAAGTACAAAGGCGATATTATCGTCTCAAAACTTAATGAAGACATAGCAAGTTTAGCTACGTCTAGCTCTGGGGTTTACATTCAAAGTGTAAAATCCTCTGCTGATATAAAAGCAATGCTTAGCGAGATAGACTCTATCAGTGAGCAAAAAGAATTAAAAAGTGAAACGATAAACAAGTTTATTCCTCTGTTTTATTATCCACTTGGATTGGCTTTATTTTTACTTTTGATTGCAACGAGTTCTTTGTATAAAAAAGTGCAAGTTACTTCACCTTTACTAGTATTATTTTTAGCACTGGCAGGTTTTTCACAAAATGCGAGAGCAGGTTTATTGGACTTTATGGAATTAGACAAGGCTAAAAAAGCTTATGAAGTAGGGGACTTTAATACATCAGGAAAAATATATTCTGAGTATGGCGAGCAATTTCAAGATTCTTTTTCTTTATACAATGCAGCAAATGCTTTATATAAACAAGAACTGTATAATGAAGCGATTGAAACGTATGAAAAATCATCTTTTGAAGATAATATCTCAAATGCAAACAAGCATGGAAATATAGGAAATGCTTACGTTAAAAAAAGAACGCCTGAGAGTTTAGAAAAAGCGCTAAAGTCTTATGAGACATCTCTAGATTTACATGAAGACAAAGATATACGAGAAAATCTCGAAGCTGTCAAAAAAGCTTTAGAAAAACAAAAAAAAGAGCAAGAAAAGAAAGAAGATAAAAAACAGGATAAACAAGACGATAAAGAGAATGAAGAAAAGCAAGATAAAGACTCTGATGAGAAAAAAGATTCTCAAGATGGAAAAAAGTCTGATGAAAAAGAAGAAAGTGAAGAAAAGCAAGAAGCTAAAGAAGATAAAGACAATAAGTCTGATCAGAAGAGTGATGAAGAAAAATCTCAAGAACAAAAAGAGCAAGAGAAAAAACAAGAAAAAGAAAAGAAAAAACTCGAAGAACTAGAAAAAGATAAAAAAGAAGATCCAAAAGAAGAAAAATCTGGAGCACCATTAGTTGATGGACAAGAAAATATGAGTGATGCAGAAGAGGAAAAATGGATACAAAAACTTAATGCGCAACAAAATACTTTTATGTATATGTTGGGTGAAAATAAACTAGATGAGGAAACAAATGATGAAAAACCTTGGTAAAATCTTTTTTCTACTTACAATCTTATCGCAGATATTATTTGCAAATGTAGTTGCAAGTGTAGATAGTGATCATGTAAGTTTTGGTGAAGTAGTGTCGTACAACTTAACTCTAAGTGGCGATGATGTTAAACGACCAGAAATTTTTACACTATGTGGTGAAGATGTAGTGAGTACTGGTTCGGCAACAAGTATTCAAATTGTAAATGGCGATTATCAAAAGTCTTACGTACTCTCATATAAGTTTGTTCCGACAGCTTCTTGTACGATTGATCCTATATCTGTAGAAGTGGGAGGAAAGACATACCTAACTCAAGCTATTGATATTGTAGTTGAAAAAACTGTAACATCAAAAAATGATGATTTTTCACTCTTTCTAAGTGTAAATAAAGAAGAAGTGTATGTTGGTGAACCATTTGAATTAACACTACTCTTTAGACAAAAAAAATCAGCACAAGTTGTTGACAATAAATTCTCACAACCAGAGTTTAAAGGCTTTTGGGTTAAAGGCCAACCAAAGCAAGAGATTCTAAAAGATAAAGAGTATATTAATACAAAAATAATTTATAAAATGGCACCACAAAGAGAAGGTAACTTACATATATCTCCTGCTCAAATTGCTATTGCTTCACGTAAAAATGTAAAAAATTATTATGGTGGTTTATTTCCTGAAGTGAAATGGAAAACATACTTTTCAAATGATTTAAACATTTCAGCGAAAGCTTTACCAAATGGTGTTTCTATAGTAGGTAACTTTACCATAGAAGCTTTTGCAGATAAAACACAAGTTAATCCAAATGAAGTAGTTAATGTTACACTCAAAATTACAGGAGATGGAAACTTAGAAGATATAAAAACTTTTAAACCGTACATCGAAGGGGTAAGTGTTTTTGATGAAAAAATTCTTATTAAAGACAATGTTCTAACGCAAAAAATAACTTTTGTAGCGGATTCGAGTTTTGAAGTTCCCTCTTTTAGTATTGAGGCTTTTGATCCTCAAAATAAGGAGATTAAAACACTTGCCACTGATACTATAAAGATTACTATTAATAGTTCAATAGTAAGTAAAAAAGAAGAACTTATTATTAAAAAAGGGGATAAGCCTGGGGAAGTTGTTGAAAAAGTTGTAATACAAACAAAGAAACTAGATATACTCTGGATTGTAGCTATATTTTTAGGTGGTTTGATACTAGGTATTGGGCTTATGCTTTTAAAACCATTACTTACATATGAGAGGAAAAGTAAATTCAATTTAAAAGACTATAAAATGTTACTGATTAAGTTGATGCCTTTTAAAGAGCATACTGATGTTAAAGAACTTGTAGATACCTTAGAAGCTAATCTCTATCAGGATTCAAGTAAGGAGATAGATAAAAAACTCATTAAAGAGATAATTAAAAAATATGAAATTATTTAATCTCTTTATGATAAAATTCCATATAAATTTTAAGCTCTCAAGGACTACGTATGAAAAGTAAGAAAGTAAAGTCGATATTTACTATAGTATTGGTCTCTAGTTCACTGATGTTTAGTGGATGTAATGAGGATCTTAAAAAGACTTACGAAAGTATAAAAAATGTAGTTGTGGAAACTTTTAGTTTTGCGCAAGGTGAAGTTGAAAAAATTATTTATCCTGTACCACATTGTTCGGATAAAGAAGTGGTTTTTGAAGTAAATAATAAGCTGAGTAATGATGCTCTTTATGGGACTCATGCACAGGTAAAGTATGGAACTATACTTTTAACAGCTACTAACGAAGAAACAGATGCAAAGTCTTGTAAAGCTGTTGTAACATACAGTATTGATAAAGATAGTAATCAAATATCTTCTTTTTTGAGTAAAGTACCAGTTTTTAAAAATGTTTCAAAAGATAGAACAATCTCATATACCGTTTTTAGACACCCAAATGCTGATGAGAATCTGACATTTATAGTAAATGTAGACTAGAAAATAAAACAAAATAAGGAAAAAAATGAACTTTCAACCATTAGGAAATAGAGTTTTAGTAAAAAGAGTAGAAGAAGCAAATACAACAGCTTCCGGAATTATAATTCCAGATAGTGCAACTGAAAAACCATCAAGTGGTGAAGTAGTGGCAGTAAGTAAAGAAGTAACAGTTTTAGAAAATGGAAATAAAGTTCTTTTTGGTAAATACTCAGGGAATGAAGTAAGTGTAGGTACTGATAAATTTTTAGTACTAGATGTGGACGATATTTTTGGGATAATAGGATAATTAATTAGATGGCAAAAGAAATAATATTTTCAGATAACGCTCGTAATGCGTTGGCTCGTGGTGTGCAGAAACTAACAGATGCAGTAAAAGTAACTATGGGGCCACGTGGTCGTAATGTACTTATTCAAAAGAGTTATGGTTCACCTATCATCACTAAAGATGGTGTTTCAGTTGCTCGTGAGATTGAACTTAAAGATAAACTAGAAGATATGGGCGCTCAACTTGTAAAAGAAGTAGCATCAAATACAGCTGATGAAGCTGGAGATGGTACAACAACGGCAACTGTTTTAGCAAATGCAATTTTCTCAGAAGGTCTTAGAAATATTACTGCTGGAGCAAACCCAGTTGAAGTAAAACGTGGAATGGACAAAGCATGTGAAGCAATTTTAGAAAATCTTAAAGCTGCATCTAAAGCTGTAAATGGTAAAAAAGATATCGCTCAAGTAGCGACAATTTCTGCAAACTCTGACACTGCAATTGGTGATATGATTGCTGAGGCTATGGAAAAAGTTGGTCAAGATGGTGTTATTACTGTTGAAGAAGCTAAAGGTATTTCTGATGAGCTTGATGTTGTTGAAGGTATGCAGTTTGATCGTGGTTATTTAAGCCCTTATTTCATAACAAATGCTGAAAAAATGGTAGCTGAAATTGAAAGTCCTTGGATTCTTTTAATGGATGGGAAAATTTCATCACTTAAAGATCTACTTCCATTACTAGAACAAGTTCAAAAAACAAATCGTCCACTTCTTATTATCGCTGAAGATGTAGAAGGTGAAGCACTTTCAACTTTGGTTGTAAATAAACTTCGTGGTGTTTTAAATATTTCTGCTGTTAAAGCTCCAGGTTTTGGAGATAGAAGAAAAGCTATGTTACTTGACATTGGGATTCTTACTGCGGGAACTGTTATTTCAGAAGAAACTGGTCATACACTTGAAGGTGCGGATATTTCTATGTTAGGTCAAGCTACTCGTGTGATTATTGACAAAGACAATACTGTTATTGTTAATGGTGCAGGTGAAGAAGCTGCTGTTAAAGCAAGAATCGCTGAGATTAAAGTTCAAATTGATACTACAAGTTCTGAGTATGATAAAGAAAAACTTCAAGAACGTCTTGCAAAACTTAGTGGTGGTGTAGCAGTAATTAAAGTTGGTGCTGCAACTGAGATGGAAATGAAAGAAAAGAAAGATAGAGTTGATGATGCATTATCTGCAACAAAAGCTGCTGTTGAAGAGGGAATCATTATTGGTGGTGGAGCTGCTTTAGTTCGTGCTGGTGCAAAAGTTTCTCTTACTCTTGAAGGTGACCAACAAATTGGTGCAGAAATCATCCTTCGTGCTATAAAAGCTCCAATCAAACAGATTGCTCAAAATGCTGGTTTTGACACGGGTGTAGTAGTCAACGGTGTAGAAAATGCTTCAAGTGCAACAATAGGCTTCAATGCTGCAACTGGCGAATATGTAGATATGTTTGAAGCTGGAATCATTGATCCACTTAAAGTTGCACGTGTAGCACTAACAAATGCAACTTCTGTTGCATCTATGCTTTTAACAACGGAAGCAACGATATATGAAATTCCAGAAGAAAACCCAGTTGCTCCTGATATGGGCGGCGGTATGGGCGGTGGAATGCCTGGTATGATGTAACAATGGGAATGTAATCTGACACTAAGTTAGATGCAATCTCTCACTTACCCTCTTTAAATAGCCCACTTTGTGGGTAAGTTGAAAATAATCCCTCCCTATGCACTTTTACATTAAAACTTTAATTTTTTACGCTATTTTAAAATATAACAAATCTATACTTCTATACTTCTAAGCTTTAGGTATTTGAGTAAAATTTATTTAACATACGAATTAATATATTTTTATTCAAAGGTTTACTCAGATATTCATCCATATCGGCTGCTAAGAACTTTTCTCTATCGCCTTTAATCGCATTTGCTGTTAAAGCTATAATTGGCATGCGCTTAAGGTTTTTTTCTTTTTCGATTTTTCTTATCTCTTTCGTAGCGGTTATACCATTCATATTTGGCATATTCTCATCCATAAGAATTAGGTTATAAGTAGTGTTTTTAAAATGCTCTATGGCTTCTATACCATCGTTAGCTATGTCATAAAGTAAACCTATCTTTTTAAATAAAACTTTCATAAATAGTTGATTCGCTTGGTTATCTTCAACTAACAATATTTTTAAACTAGTAAAATCTAAGTTTTCTATAACAGCATTATTAGTAATGGACTTATTCCCTTTTTTTATAGGGATGCTAAAGTAGAATTCACTTCCTAGACCTAATTCACTTTTTACCTTAAGTTCTCCACCCATGAGTTTAATAAGATTATGAGAAATACTAAGTCCTAGACCCGATCCCCCATATTTTCTTGTTGTCGATGTATCTGCTTGCGTAAATGAATCAAATATATTTTCTTGATATTCTCGGCTTATTCCAATTCCTTTATCTTTTAATGATACATATAAAGTGTCACTCTCATAGTTTATATCTAGATGGATGTTGTTATTTTCAGGTGTAAATTTGATAGCATTACTTAAAAGATTGTTTACAACTTGTTTTATTCTAAGAGGGTCTCCATATAAGTACTCGGGAGCATTAGTAAAAGTTGAATGGAATTGTATATTTTTGAGAGTACACTTAGCCATAAAAAGAGCTTTTGTAGAAATAAACTCATGCATCGGGTCGAAATCTACGTATTCTATATGAAGTCTTCCACTTTCAATTTTAGAAAAATCTAATATATCATTTATAATATTCGTTAAACTTTCACTAGAACTACTAATCGTACTGAGGTATTCTAGTTTTTCTTTATCTTCTTCTTTTTCTTTTAGTAAATTAATGAATCCCATTATTGCATTGAGTGGTGTTCTTATCTCATGTGACATATTAGCTAGAAAATCACTTTTAGATTTTGTAGAATACTCAGCCAACTCTTTGGCTAACACTAGTTCTTTTGTACGTTCTTGAATTTGTTTTTCAAGATTTTTATTTAATTCTTCTAATTGTTGTGCTAAAACTTTTTGTTGCGTTATATCTACATGAGTGCCAACAAGTCGAAGAGGTTCTAATACATTTCCTTCATCATCTGTAGCAAATTTAGCACGTGCAAGAATACTTATAAAATGGCCCTCTTTATGTTTCATAGTAAACTCAACTTCCATATTATTAATTTTACCATTCACATAATCTGAGATTACTGCAAGTACTCTCTCTTTATCTTCAGGATTAACAAGTTGTTCCCAAGTGCTTAGTGTATTTGGAAATTCATGTGGTTTATACCCTAACATTTCTAACCAACGGGGGGAATAGTAAACATCATTTGTTTGAAGATCCCAATCCCATAAACCATCATTCGCTCCAGTTATAGCAAGTTTTAAACGCCTTTCGCTATCACGTAATGCTCTGTCTTGTTCACTTCGCTCTATCTCTACAGCTATTCGTCCAGAAAAAACTTTAAAAAGTGTAATAATTTTATCTTCATCATCAATAGATTTTTTTGATAATGCTACTAAAAGACCTAATACATTCCCATTTAAATCATGAAGAGGAATCCCCATATAACCTTGAATTTTCATATCAATTAGTAATTGATCTTTTGGAAATAAGTCTGCTACTCTAGATGGATAACAGCATATAGAACCATCTGAAAGATTGGAACAAGGGGAATCTTTCAGTCCATACTCAAAATTTTCGATAATTTTATTTTTAGCACAAAGTGCGATAGTTTTAGAAATGCGACTCGCTAAATCTAGTCTCGCTATGAAAACATAGTCAGCTTCTATTACTAGAGATAAGTTTAAAACAATTTTATTAAAAAAATCTTGTCCAGAAGTAGTATCTAAACCATCAACTATAGTTCTTAAGTCGGCGTTCAATATATGTTCCTTTAGATATTTAATGTATTTAAGCATAATTATAGCGTTATCTTCTAAGTTATAGTATAATCAGATGACTATGATAAATGGATTTTAAAATGAAATATATAATTAACGTACAAGCAATAGCGGATGAATTAGAATTTGATTTAGAAGATGTTGAAATGATTATGGATTCTTTTGTTCAAAATTTTAAGATAAATCTAGAAAATATGCTTCTTGCTATCCAAACAGATAATCTAGAAGATGTAAAATTAAGTGCACATGCGATTAAAGGAAGTGCTCAAAACATACTTTTAGATGATATAGGGAAGCTTGCCAAAGTTATTGAAGATAATGCTAGGAATAGGAACACTGTTAATTACTTAGAATTATATGAAGAACTAAAAGGACTTTACAAGGGTTTATTTTTTGTATAGTCAGCACGCAATACTTTATGTAGATGATGATCAGTCAATTTGTGATTTTGTAAAAATAATCTTTAAAAAGAATGATATTAAAGATGTGACCTATGCTTCTAATGGTAAAAAAGCTTTATCCTTGTATGAAAAAAAAACTTTTGACCTTGTAATTACAGATATGCTAATGCCTCTTATGGATGGATTTGAGTTAATTGAGCATATAAAAAAAATAAATTCCAAGCAAACATTTATGATGATTACAGGTTTAGAAAGCAAGGATGAGCTTATTCGTGCGATTGAACTTCGTGTGAATTATTTTATAGAAAAACCAATAAAACCTAATAAATTTATGCAAGTACTAAACGAAAGTTTTACGTTAATCGAACATAAAAAAGAGGCAGAGCTTAATAAATTGCTCTTAAATCAATATAAAAAAACAATTGATGCAACGGCAATTGTTTCAAAAGCGGATTTAAAAGGAAATATTACTTATGTAAATAATAAGTTTTCTAAAATTTCTCAATATAAACAAAAAGAATTAATGGGGAAAAACCATAGAATATTACGTTCAAATGATATGCCACAAGACACCTTTGTAGATATGTGGAAAACAATTAGCTCTAAAAGAGTATGGACGGGAACTATTAAAAATAATGCTAAAGATGGTAGTACTTATATTGTTGATTGTGTTATGGTCCCTTTACTTGATGCGAATCAAAATATTATTGAATATATGAGTATTAGGCATGATATTACAGAGTTAGAGCTTTATAAAGATGATTTAAAAAAACAACTAGATATTGCTGTATCTGATATCGTTGATACACAAAAAGAAGTTGTTTATACAATGGGTGCGATTGGTGAAACAAGAAGTAAAGAAACTGGTAATCATGTGAAAAGAGTTGCTTACTACTCGTACACGCTTGCTATTTTAGCAGGTCTTGGTGAAGAAAAAGCGAAACTTTTAAAACTAGCATCACCTATGCATGATATAGGCAAAGTGGGAATCCCTGATAGTATTTTAAATAAACCAGGTAAATTAACTTTTGATGAATTTGAAATTATGAAAACACATGCAGAACTAGGTTACGATATGTTGAAAAATTCAAAACGAGATATATTAAAGACATCGGCGATTGTTGCATATGAACATCATGAACAATGGGATGGAAGTGGTTATCCTCGAACTCTTAAGGGTAAAGAGATACATATATATGGAAGAATCACAGCTATATGTGATGTATTTGATGCACTTGGAGCTGATAGATGCTATAAAAAAGCGTGGAACTTGGAAAGAATTTTAGATTTACTTATAGAGAAAAAAGGGAAGCATTTTGATCCAAATTTAATAGACTTATTTCTGGCTAATGTAGATTCGTTTTTAAAAATAAGAGATAAATATAAAGATGAAATAATATGAAAAGTTTAGATAAAGTAATAAAAAAACTCACACCCTTAGTAAAATCATATGCAATAGATATGAATGTTTTAATAGTAGAAGATCAATCAGCTAATCTTGATTTTTATAAAGTTGTTTTTGGAAAATACTTTAATATTTGTGATGTTGCTTTAAATGGCCAAGAAGCTTTAGATATGTGGAACAATAATAGAGATTATTATGATTTAATCATCACTGATGTTCATATGCCAATTATGGATGGATTAGAGTTAATAAAGAGAATAAGAGAAGAATCTATGGAGCAGAGTATAATAGTAATAACTGATACTACTGACATAGAAGAAAATCAAAATTTAGCATATTATTTTATAGATGGTTTACTACCAAAGCCAATAGATAAGCAAAAGTTATTTATTTTACTTTATAGAGTGTTAAAAAAGATTGCAGAGAAAAAAGAATTCTCTCATTATATAAATGAATTAGAAAAACAGCTTAATGAGACAACAGAGTTTAAAAGTCATTTTAACTTCATTATGGAAAAACTACAGCCAATACACGAACAAGAAGAAGTACGAGATGTAATAGCACTCTTAAGTACTCTTATTGGTAAAACAGATGTTATTATACAAGAGCAAAAATCTAAAGTTGTTTTATCAGAAGATAATGAAAAAGATTTAAGATTTTCAACTGCAGACCATCAGTTAAGTGCTTTGGAATTAATGGAACAGCTTGATGATACAGTTGTTGATAAAATTGAAAACTTTTTAGATGTGCTAGACACTTATTTAGTTGATGTTGACGCTATAGAGAAACAAAGTCCCAAAGAGGCGATTGTCTCTTTACAAAAGATTTCTATATATTTTAATGAGTTTATCGATATTATAAATAATATGGTAATTTTCCCAATAGTATCTCGTGCATTTACAAATTTGAATACTTTTATACATAATATAAAAGAAGAAGAGTTGGTTGATTTTGATAAAAAATCACTTTTAGTAAGTTTACTTTTAAATGTTGAAAAAGATGTTTCTGGCTGGATTAAAATGATTTTTGTTGAACAAAAAGCTAGTAACATTTACTACTTTGATGCATCATTTTCTAATTCATCTCTTGAGATAGAATCTATGTTTAATAATTTCGGGGTTGAATCTTCAGAATATTTTGATGATGATGACCTTGGATTCTTTTAATGAGCATAGTTCTTAAGTTATTATGCATTATATTAATATATACAAACTTATCAGCACAAACAAGTAACTTATTAACTAGCCAAGAGAAAGAATATTTAAATCAACATAAAAGTTTTACATTCACAGGTGACCCAAATTGGTTGCCATTTGAGGCTTTTGATAAAAATGGTGTTTACATAGGTATAGTTGCAGACTATTTAAATGTGATTGAAAATAATACAAATATCAAATTTGAAAAAGTTGTTTCTAAAACTTGGTCAGATGCAATTAATCTAGCTACATCAGGAAAGTCAGATATTATCTCTGGTGATGCTGCGGACGTTATTTTAAAAGAAAATTTTTTTCCGATAGACACATATATTAAAAGTCCAATTGTTATTGTAGGAAAAATTAATCAGAACTTTATTTTGGATATAAATAATTTAGAAAATGGAAAAATTGCAATTATTAAAGATTATGGCTATACAGCTGATATTTATAAAACATATCCAGAAATTGATTTTATTGAAGTAGCTAATATTCAAGAAGGATTAGAATGTGTTTTGTCTGAAACATGTGATGAATTACTTGCTTCTTATGCATCAGTACACTATAGTATGCATTCCATGAACTATTATGATTTAAAAATTATAGGAACTACAAGTATAACAATGAACGTTACATTATTTGTAAATAAAGAAAAACCCATATTGCATAGTATTCTAAATAAGAGTATGAAAGAAATTAGTAAAGATGTTCATAATGACATACTTAACAAATGGGCTAACGTTAAGCGACCTTCTTTTGATTATAAATATATTTATCAAATAAGTGGTGTTGTTTTTGTATTTATTATTTTGATGTTCTATATGCTCTATAGGCAATCAAAATTAAATAAAAAGATAGAAGAGTTAAATCTACAACTACAAGAAGATATAAAGTCCAGTTTAGATGATTTAGAAGAATCTAGAAAAATTGCAAAATTAGGTATTTGGACTCTCTATCATGACATAAATAGACTCATTTGGAATGATGATACATATAATATATTTGATATTGATAGTAAAGAGCGAATAGCAACTCTTGAAGACTTTTTTTCTGCAGTACATAAAGATGATCTAGGAAGGGTAAATAATGCATTCCAAAAGCACATGGATACACGAGAACCATACTTTATAACTCATAAGCTATTGACAACTAAGAATGAATTAAAATATGTAAATGAATGGTGTAAAACAATCTTTGATAATGAAGGTAAACCTGTAGTTTCACATGGAATTATTCAAGATATAACAGAATCTAGAGAAAATGAAATCCTTGTGCATACACAGCAAAAAAAGATGTTAGAACAATCTACTCAGATACAAGAAAAACTAAATAAAACATTAGAGTCATTTGGGGCAAATATTATAGCCTCGGATTCTGATTTAAAGGGAAATATCACGTATGTTAGTAAAGCTTTCTCAAGAGTAAGTGGTTATACGGAGGGTGAACTCCTCGGAAAATCTCATAGTATTCTTAGACATCCAAGTACAAACTCTTCATTATTTCAAGATATGTGGCAAACAATTCAAAATGGAAAACATTGGCACGGAGAGCATAGAAATTTAAAAAAGGATGGGGGCTATTACTGGGTTAAAAACAGTATTACTCCAAAGCTCGATGAGAACAATATTATAGTGGGTTATTCATCAATAAGAGAAAATATTACTTCTGAAAAAGTAAAAGAACAATTCTTAGCAAATATGAGTCATGAATTTAGAACACCTTTGAATTCTATACTAGGCTTTATAGACTTAATTAAAGAAGAAACTAAAGAAAAAAATATATTGGAATATTCAAAAATTATAGAATACTCTGGAATTGGTTTACTTAGAATCATTGAAGATATTTTAGATTTTTCAAAAATAGAAAGTGGTCAGATTAAAATAGAAATGATGGATTTTAATATGCATGAAACATGTATATTTTTAAAGAAACTACTTGATGTTCAAGCAGAAGAAAAAGGTGTTAAACTCATTTTATCAATTGATGAAAGTACACCTGTATATTTAAAAACTGATTTATTTAGGTTAAGACAAATCATATCTAATCTTTTAAGTAATGCCATTAAGTTTACAGAGCCTGGCTACAATGTATTTATGTTTGTCTCTTATAAAAACAACAAATTAAATATTCGGATAAAAGATGAAGGTAAAGGAATTGAATCTCATAAGCTCACATCAATTTTTGAGGAGTTTTCTCAGGAAAACCTATCTACTACTAGGGAATATGGAGGTACAGGACTAGGACTTAGTATTTCTAAAAAGTTATCCCATTTATTGGGTGGAACAATTAATGTAAAAAGTGAACTTGGTGTCGGGAGTGAGTTTTCTGTTTTTATAGACGCATATATGGTAGAAGAAGTCAAAGAATACATAGAACACATAGAACACATAGAACAAAAGGACTTTAGTAATATAAATATTCTTTTAGTAGAAGATAATATAGCTAATCAGCTATTTATGAAGGTAATCTTAAAAAAAATGAATATAAAATTTGATATTGCAGGCAATGGTTTAGAAGCAATTAGCATGTTTAATAAAGCTCAAGTAAATCAATATAGTATAATTTTAATGGATGAGAATATGCCAAATATGAATGGTATAGTGGCCACACAAAATATACGAAATATAGAAAAAGAAAAATCTTTAAAGCATACACCAATAATTGCAGTAACTGCAAATGCATTAAAGGGGGATAGAGAGAGGTTTCTATCTGTAGGCATGGATGAGTATCTTACAAAACCTATAAATAAAAAGAAATTAGAAGAGGCCTTAAGTAAGTTTATATAAGCTTCTCAAACTATCTATTTGCAGGCAGTTTTAAGGGAGTGTAACAAATCCAAAGTATCTTTCAATCTCTTCTTAAAATGAATATTTACTTGAGAGATAGAAGAATGTTAGTATGAATTTAGGTTACCACTCCACTTAATTTATGATGCTTTTTTACTACTCTCAATAGCTAATAATACACCATCCCAGAATTTAATTCGAGCTTTTATTGCATGCAGAGCAGCTTCTTCTGCTTCTGCTATTTTAGTTTTATCATCTTCACATAATAATTCCAACATTCGCATAGACATTGGACCATGGTGGTCTCCATCAAGTTCTATATGACGGTCTAAATAGTAATGGAATACACTAGCTTCTTCTCTTGAGATATTCATTTTATCAAGAAGAGCACGAAACATTTCTGGGATAATATGTTCTCTTCCCAAAGCAAATGCTGCAGCAATAACATAAGGTTTATCACTATTGATAAAGCTGAATGTTGTTTCCATGAACTCTGATGCTGCCGAAGGTATTGGTATTGTTTGTTTTGCTATGCTTAAAGAGTCAGCAGCAACTTTAGAAACAAACTCTCTAATAAGGTAACTACTTCCAACTTTAACTTCTTCCATAGCTTGTGCATAGAGATTAAAATGACTTGTGTATGTTGTTGTTCCATCTTCAAGTGGAATACCTTCATCTGATTCTTCTTCAAGCACAATATCATTAATAAAACGCTGCACTTGTGCATCTCCAAATGGAAGCCAAGGAGCTCTTGCTGGAGCAATTTCATTTTGTAAATATTTTACCAATGACATAAAGTCCCAAACAGAGTAGATATGATGTTGCATGAAAATTGTTAAATCATTTATATCTGTAACAGCAGCATAAACTGGGTGAGTCGCAAGTTCTTTTCTTAATTTTTTTACATTTTCAAGTGGAAAAGTTGTCAATATATAATCCTTTAATTTAAAGGAAGGATTGTATATAAAATAAATAAATGCATAATGAACTAATTCATTTTATGATACAATTTTAGTAATTACCCGATACTGACACAGAACATTGAACACTACCCTTTAAAGACCTTATACAGTTAAGACCCTGATGTCCTCTGAAAGCATTCTTTGTAAAATATTCTCTATTGAGCTATGCGTTCCACTAGAAGAGTCACAAGATGTACAAGCCCCTTGAAATTCTATATACACAAGAATAAGACCATTTTGTTCTACTACATTAAGTAAATCCATATCACCATTATCTTTAACTAAATACTCTCTTATATTATCTTCAATTATTTTATCAATAGTATTTATCTTTTGTACTAATGTCATTTCTTTAAATTTTTCTTGTTCAGTCATATTTTTTCCTTTTTTTTAAGATACAATCTTATACTTAATATAAGCCAATGAATGCTTTTGGATATTGATAGATAAGATTTTACTCAGGAACTTTAACATTATATATACGCTGTATTTACTCTAATATAAAGGAAGAAATCTAGTGCATAATATAGCTATTTTTCACTTAAGTTCATCAAATAAAAATCTACCAAAGTGAACCATTGTAAATAATCTTTTTTAAATATTGATACTATCAACTTTACTTAGGGTTTTATACGCTCAGTTTTTACGTTAATTAAATTATTCTTCATCAAAAAAAGATTCATCTGTTTCTTCATCCATCAAAGCCTTTCCAGTTTCTTTAATAAGTTCCCCAGGAAGAGATAAAATACCAGTTACTGTTCCCGTAACTACACCTTGTGTAGCATCTTTAGAGATTTGATCAACATTATCTACAATTTTCTCAATTCTAGTTATTTGTTCTGGTAATTCTTTTCTAATTTCTTCAGAGTGTTTTAAAATAGTTGGCACTGTTTCTCTTATTTTCTTGGCTTCATTCAAAATACTTGGTAGAGTTTCTCTAATTTTTTTAGATTCGTTTAACATTATTTTTCTGATTTTTTTAGACTCCGTTAAGACTAATGGAACAGTTTTCCTTGTTTGTTTTATTTCTTCTAAAATTTTTGGAATGTTTTTATTTGTATTGTCTACTTGTTCTAAAATAAGAGGTGTAAGCTTTCTGATTTTTTGAAGTTCATATAAAATGTTTGGTATCTCTTTACGTACCATCGTAATTTCTTGCGTCGTTGTGTCTACACTCTTAAGTATACTATTTATATTCGCAGCATTTTCTAGTTTTTCTAGAGAATTTAAAATTTCAGGAATTGCTTGACGATTTTTCCCTACTTCTATTGTAAATAAAATTATTGAAGTAGCTAAGTAAGCAATTGCTATGGAAAAGATTACTTTAGTAATTATTTGAATTTCCCCCATAATATCCCCTATTTATTAGTATTTATATGATTGTACCTGCTCAATAGTTAATTATATATTAACTTTTTATGTTCGCTATTAATAATATAAATCACTATTATATTGATGAATTATCAGAGGAAAAAGATATATAGTTCTTTAAATACTTACTTTAACATAAGGCAGATAGCTGTGAACTTTTTGGCTGAGTCTCTTCAGGTTATATATTTCTATCTATTCTAAACCATCCAGCTATAGAAAAACGATTCTTTTTAGCTGCTAATACTTCATGGGGAAATTTATCACTTAAAAATACTACAAGTGTATTTGCTTGAGGAAGTACTTTAGTAAGTACATTAGCATTATCATCATAAATTACTAATAGACCACCATTTTCTTCATACCAAGTTTCATTTAAATAATACACAGTCGTCACAATACGGTTTTTACTTTTTTTAAAAGCATCCATATGTGTCTTGTAAAAGTCCCCTTTTTCATACATGGCAAAATGACTTTCGTAATAATTTATACCTAAAAATAATTCTCGATTAAGTGTTTGCTGGAGTTCTTGAGTAAATTGTAAGTATTCACTTTGGTAGCTTCCATCTTCATCAATCCACTTGATTTTATCTTTGCGTTTTGTATGATCTTTTATCTTTTTTGTAGATATAGAGGCTTGTTTATAATCAGAAATATTTTTTGCAGTTTTTTCGAGGTTTTGCGCTAAGAGAGGATTAAGGGCATTAGGGATAATGATATAACCATCATCAACTAATGCATCTACTATTTGAGTAAAGAGGTTTTTAGTTTTTCTCACTTTCCGCTTTTTGTACGGTGTTAATATATTTGTTCATTGCTTCAAAGATTTTTGCTTTAGAATTGTGTTCTTTATCCGCATGTGAAAATAAATACATTCCAAGTGAATACCAAACAGATATAGCCTCTCCAATTTTTAGGTTCTCTTCACCAAAAACTTTTGTTAATTTTGTCATTACTTGGTCGTGCTTTTCTTCTTCCATTTCTAGTTTCCTTTGTAGTTAATAGCTTTTTCAAGACTCATGGAGCCATCAAAAAGTGTTTGTTCATCATATGCCTTGGCAATGAGTTGTAAGCCAACAGGCATGTCATTTGCACCTTTACTTATCGGAAGTGAAAGGGCAGGTAATCCTGCGAGATTTACGCTAATTGAATAAATGTCACTTAGGTACATATCTATTGGGTTTTTCAGTTCACCAAACTTAGGTGCAGTTCCTGGTGCAATTGGTGAAAGGATTAAATCTACATCTTTAAATATTTTGTCATAGTTATCTTTGATGATATGTCTTGTTTTTTGTGCTTTGACATAATATGCTTCATAATAACCACTGGAGAGTACAAAGTTTCCAAGCATAATTCTACGTTTTACTTCATCTCCAAAACCATTACTTCTTGTTTGGATAAAAGTATCTTGAAGGTTCTTGCCATCAACACGGTTACCATAACGGACACCATCATAACGAGCAAGATTTGTAGTAGCTTCAGCAGTTGCAGTGATGTAATATGCAGAGATATCAAACTTTGCATCCATCATCTCTTTTTCAACAATGGTGTGACCTGCATTTTTAAGTGCCTCAATAGCTTTAGCATAAGCATTTTGAACATCAGCAGATGCATTTTCAATATACTTCGGTAAAACAGCGATAGTTAACTTTCTATCTGCATTTAGTTTTTCACAAACTTTATCGTCCATTTTCGCATTTGTAGAATCTTTGTCATCACTTCCACTAATGATGTCATATAAAATTGCAGCATCTTCAACATTTTGTGTCATTGGACCGATTTGATCAAGAGAAGAAGCATATGCACCTAAACCATAACGAGAAACACGACCATATGTTGGTTTCATCCCAACAATTCCACAAAAAGCAGCGGGTTGACGGATAGATCCACCTGTATCACTCCCAAGTGCAGCAATAGCTAAACCAGCACCAACAGCAGCAGCAGACCCACCAGAACTTCCACCTGGAACATACTCTGGATTATGAGGATTTTGAGTCTTACCATAAAAGCTAGACTCAGTGGTAGAACCCATAGCAAATTCATCCATATTTGTTCTACCAAATGCTGATAAACCGGCTTTAGTCATTTTTTCAATTACAGTTGCATTGTATGGAGCAATGTAGCCTTGAAGAATATTAGATCCTGATGTCACAGACCAACTTTTTACTTGGATATTATCTTTGATAGCGATAGGTACACCATCTCCAATATTATTTACATCTATGTATGCATTAAGCTCTGGTCTTGCTTGGATTTTCGTACGTAATTCTTCTTTAAATGTTTGTAATTCTTCTTTGTTTAATTTGAGGGCTTCTTTTAGTGTAATCACTCAATATCCTATCTTTTAAATTATTATTTAGATTATAGCTAAATGTTGTTTTATAGATATTTAATGAAGAAGATAGTACCATATCTTACTAATTAAAAGGAAATCTAATGAAAAAAATAATCTTAGCTTTAGCAACATGTTCTGTGATGGCAATGGCAAGTGGCACAACTATTGATGCAACAATGAAGTTAATGCAACAAGGAATGGATCAGATTAACACAGGATTTATGGTAAATTCAAAAGAGGACATTCTTCAAGGTATTTCTACTTTAGAAAACTCAAATGCTATTTTCACAACAGTAAATGTTGCTGATTTTATTAAGAGTAATAAAGTAGCTGTTGCAAATAATGTAAATAAAAATTTAGCAAAAGATTTAAAAGCATTAAAAAAAGCGATGGGCGAATCTAAATATGCCGAAGCTACTGCACAATATGCTAAAGTTTTAAATAATTGTGTTGCATGTCACACAATTATCAGAGGCTGGTAGTTAACTAAACCTTCTAACTTCTACTCAATATCAGAGTAATAATTTTACTCTGATACATTTTAAATTCCCTTCTATAAAAATATTGTTTATCTCTTAGTATTTGGAGTGTTAACAAAGTATCTCATATTAATATCTGCTAGTTTATCAGCCCATGCAATGTAAGTGATTTTTCGTCCCTGTTCAACAAATATATGATTATCTAAAAAGTAGTGGTTTAGTATGTCTTCTATGTGCGATGTTTTAGGAAGTGTGACTATCCAAGAAAATCCAATGGCTTTGAGTGAAGGTATCTCTTTTGCACTTCGCATAATGTCTCGTAGTACAGTTTCCATAACTTCACTAGTATCTACATCAGTGAATTTTGAAAACTCTACTAGGGCTACAAAATTGTCTTCATTTGTGACTTTTTTCCAACGGTCATGTTGGAACTTTTCTTTAAAGTTATAGTCCTCATTATTTTTCTTTTTTAGACAAAGGCAGTACGCAGTTTTAATTGCAGTAGGTACACTCTGCGTTAAGTACTCTATTTCTTTTTTAGTATAAGTGTTTTTTGAAAAGCCCTCGGCATTAAAAAAGTTTATATTTTCTAGATTTTTTAAACTTTCCTCATCTTTGATTCTCGTGATTTCATTGACAACTGCAATAGGATAGTTCCCAACCCAAGTCCAAGAACTATTTTTAGTGAGAAATTCAATTGTCTTTCTGCTGTTTTGTACGCCATTGTGAATGTCTGATATTATTTTTTTCATTACGGAGTTTTCTTTCTGTCAAAGTGGTAAATTGAAGAGATTTCTTTTGGTTTTTTATCTGCCCAAGAAAGATACGAGCTTTTTAAATGCTGTCCATTCTCTGTGACTTCATGGATGATAGTATGTACATGATCTTCATCAGATTGACACATCTCAGTAGACATGTCACAATCAAAAACTATGCGAGTAGGGGTGCTTTGTTTAAGATTAGCGATAAATTCCGGTTGGTTTTGCTTGACACAGTAGTGAGTAGCTTTAAGGTTATTGCACTCTATATCTCTACAGTGATACATAGTAACCATCTGCTTTGTAGTGTCTGGTAAGAGGTCCTCTTGAATTGTAGACTCTCTCCCAATAGATTTAAAAACCATACCGTTCGTTTGTGTTCCAACAAGAGATTTTAAAGCCTCCGACTTGTATGATGAAGTACCAATCTGTTTATCAGCAGATGAAAGAGTCCATTCACCGGAGAGTGTACCCATCCAGTCGTAAATATCGAAGGCGTCAGTATCAGCGTGTAGGGAAGTTGAGAGTGTAAGAGCGATAATGAGTGAGAGTAGTGTGTTTGGCATAGTTTACCTTTAAATGCACATATTTAAATATTTATGACATTTTAGCTAAATTATTTTGAGTATTATTTATCTATTTTTTGAGGCTGGAAAAAGTTATTTCTTTTTAAAATATGCTAATTGTTATGTTAACGTTTAAAATGAGCAATTAAAAAGCCGCCCGCGGGTTTTTGATTAACTCCTCTGATTTGTTATACATTTTTAAATTCTCTTAATATTGTTTCTGAATTTTCTTGATTAACATTGAAAAGGTCATAGATACCGTCGATTATAGTCTTAAAACAAACATTCAATGAAAATATTAATTTGGTATTTTCATGGAAGGTAAAAGATACCTTCTCTCCTTGGCGAAATTTTTTTTCTTCATCAATGAAATTAATATCTGTAGTTTGTCTTCCTTTTATGTCTGAAGAAGGTGCCATTTCACCATTAGGCGAATCAATTCTAGGATATCTAAATTTAACAGACATATAATTTTTTGAAGAATCACAATCTTTTTCAGATACAATTCCTGCTCTGTGCTCTAAACAATTACGGACTCTATTGATTTGAGCAAGAGTATCTAGTGATGCAGAGAGCGCCAAATCATTTGTGATTTTCTTTAGTTTTTCAGGAAACTTCTTACTATGAAAAGTGGAACATAAAGTTTCAATATGTGTCTCAAACTCTAGTATTGTGTTTCCTTTTTTACCCTCTTTTAACGATATGGAGTGGTAACCTAAATTCATACTAAGAATTCAACAATTCTAAGTTAAAATAAAATGAATAAAGGTAATCCATGAGAAAAAGTAAATATAGTCAAGAGTTTCAAGATTCAACAGTTCAGTTAATC
>NZ_JBLHOE010000033.1:0-33787 GCF_047622445.1 Sulfurimonas sp. | reverse complement strand
TTTCCATCTATTGTGAGAGTTGTATTCGAAACTCAGCTTTAAAAGACTTCATTTTTGGACGACTTATCATATCCATAGCAGATTCTCTTAACTTTTTAATCTCTCCATACACTTTTGCACTTGGAGTAGTCAAAGCTGTAGAGATTAATTCAAAGACACTATCATCAAAAAAATCAGTTTTTTTATCTAAAATAGCATCATAAAGAGCCATAAAAATACTTTTTTCATACGCATCCATTTTACAAGAGTCATCAGCAATTTTTAAAGCGACTGTAATCGCACAAAACTTTTGAAAACTATCTAAGTTATTAGCGATTATCTCAAGGTTTTCTAGATTATACATTAACCTACTTCTAACTCTTCTGGCTCAACTTGAACTTCTTTACCAATACCACGTGAGCTTAATGGAATATCTTCTCTATATTTTTTCTCTTTAAACATAGGTGATTTCACTTGACCTGTTTTAGTTCCTAGTTTATATAATTCTTCATTTAAAAAATGAGAATCAAACTCTTTTGTAAATGTCATATCCCATGTAATACATCCTATACTTGGACAGATTGCAGCACATTGTGGATCATCAAACAAATCAACACACTCAACACACTTTTCAGGTTGTACATAGTAACGATTTTCACCAGTTGGATTTTCACTATCATCAACTATCGCATTTACTGGACAATTTTGCAAACAAGCATCACAAGTTATACAGCTTTCATCAATTATTACAGACATTATTATTTCCTTTTAATTATATAATCTATGGTATTTTCACACAACACAGCCATTATGCACTTCGAGCCTCAGCTTTGTGATAAATGCGAAGAAGCCAAGGTGCTGGGGAATTACTCAGCATATCTTGTAGTTTTACTATAGCATCTTGTATAGTTTCATCTTCAGCAACACGAACAGGATGTACTCCAGCTGCTTGAATCATCTTAGATGCTGTTGGACCAATTTGTGTACAATACATAATGTTTGCCTCAGAAATTGTTCCTATTTTATAATTTAACTTCTCTTTTTCGCCCTCTGGTTCTTCTGAGCTATCAATAATAGTAAGTAGTTTTGAGCTATCTTTTCCTACTTTATAAAGATAGAATACCTTCGAGTAACCAAAATGTTGATCAATTTTTATACCAGTTGATGATGCAAAAGCTATATACATAATACTTTTCTCTTAGCTCGCTACATTTGCACGAGACTCGCGCATATCCATACTAATATCTTCCATAAAAGCTTGCGCTTTAACAGATGGAAGCATCATCCCTTTTTTCTTATGTTCACGAATTTTATAAGTTCCCGCTTCGTGACCAGCAAGATAATACTCTTCAAAATCAGTAGTATAAGGCATATCCCAAACTATTGATCCTTCAGTAGGACATGCAGAAGCACAACGTGGTTCATCAGCATGACTTACACATTCAACACATGTTTCAGGTTTTACATAAAAGTATTCACCACTATGTGGGTTTTTTTCATTTGAGTCTTCTAATATTGCAGCCACTGGGCATTCAGGAGCACAGTCACCACAATTAATACATAAGTCAGTTATCATTACAGCCATTTTAAATCCTTTTTATTACTTTAGATGTTAGTTTGCATATTTTGTTCTAGTTTCAGAGAATACAGACTCAATAACTGGACTAATCTTAATATCTATACCACGAAGAAGTATTGTAGCTTTGCACTCAAGCTCTAGGCCTAAATTTTCGTATGCATCTGTAGTGATTAATGAAATGACTTTACCAAGGCTACTATCAAATGTTAGTTCACAAAGTGATTCACTTTTTCTCACATCCTTCAAAGTCGCTGAAAGTCTATTTTCTATAGATACTCTACCTGGACATTCTTTACTCACACATACTGAAACTTCTTGAAAGTCACAATTGACTTTATCACCTTCAGATAACCAAATAGGTGCTTTAGATTTAATGAGTCTCAAAGTAGTCTCTCCACATTCAACGTCTATATATGTGATTATGTCAGTTTTTTTTATATCAGTTACTGTTGCTTCTATGTGATTCATTTCATTCCTACATTAAATAAAGTACGACATTTTTGTCAATCATTGTTTGAAAATTGTCTAATAGCATATCTGCTGTTGATGTAGAACCAAGATGACATCCAGAACATGACCCTGTATAACTAAGCCAAACTTGAGGTTTTTCACCAGGTATATAGTTTAAAAGTTCTATACCACCGCCATCCACAGCTAAAGTAGGACGAATTTTCGTTTGAAGTAAATTATCTATGAGTGCTTTTTGTTTTAAACCATCTAAGATTCTAAATTCTTTATTTAACTCGATAGACTTATCAGCATTACTTACATAAGTTATAATTTCCTGAGCCTGTGAATTGTCATTATGCGCAGCGGTTATAAGGTATCGCATAGCTTGTGTATGTTTGCCATCTTCTTTAAATAGCATTCCTGCTTTTAGTTGAGCTTCAACATTCCCAAAATCTGCTGCTTGTTTGTAATACTCTAGAGCTTTACCTCTGTCTACTTCACCGTGCATGCCTTTCTCATAGAAAATTGCAAGAGAGTTTAATGCTTGAGGATGACTATGCTCAGCAGCCTTTTCAAACCAGTTCTTTGCAATAACATTACTTCTCTCACAACCTTGACCTTTCATATGCATAATTGCAAGATTAACCATTGCATTTGGATTAGCATCTGCAGACTCCTCAAAAAGTCCATATGCTCCATTATAGTTTTTCTTCTCAAACTCTATTATTGCCTTATCAAACGTTTCACCCATAATATTTTCCTTTAGTGTTGAAATAGTTTTCCAATCTTTCGTAAGCATCTATTTTAGCCTCTTCATAAGTATCGCCAATGCCTTTTATATCTGGAAACAGGACAAAAATAGCCATGAAACCATCTCCATCTTCATTTGAAAAACCATAATAGTCTAGTTCATAATCTTTCATTCTTGTGTTCCTTGTATAAAATGAAATTTGCATAAATTGTTCTAGAACTAAATTTGCACTAACAAAAATATAATATACATTATAATGAAGGAGTAACGATGATTGCTATACCAATTGACTCAGCATCACTCGACAAAAAATCATCAAAATTGTTTGGAAATGTTGATATGTTTGCCATATATGAGTCAAAGGAAAAATCTTTTGAATTTATAAAAAATAAAGAGTGTGGGAATGGAATAAAAACAGCTAAATACTTAAAAGAGTATGGTGTCACTTCAATTACATACTCATATATGGGCGATGGACCATTTAAAGAACTTAACAAAAGTGGTGTAGATATTTTTTATATTGGTAAAGAGCCTATGAGTCTATCTGAAATTGTTCAAAAGATACAAGACAATAAATTTGTAAAAGTTGATAGATCAAATGCTTCAACTTATTTGGATTCAGGTACCGCAACAGAGAATTGCGAATGCGGATGCAAGTAATTAATCAAGTCATCACTCCAGAGATGCAAGAAATAAAAGAAATGATATGGCAAACTGTTCTGCAAAGAGATGCTCTTAAACAAGAAGTAGAAGCTTGGTACAAAGAACATCCTAAAGAAAAATATCCGAGTATGCATAACTTAATACTCGTTGATGCTGCTCTATCAACACTTGATTCCTGTTACAAAAACCTTTGGGATTATAATAATATAAAAACATCATGAGTGATTTGGATAAGAGAAAAACTTATATACTTGATGATATGACAAATATTGAGCAGTATCGTCCCATTTTAGAAAAAGACAATTTTCAAGAGAGTGAACCTCATTGGAGACGAGTGAGTAAAAATACAATTACACTTTTTCAAGTTCTTATAGACCAGGATTTGATAGATTTAGTAAATATACTCACTCACTACCCCAAGTATATTGAGTGGGTTTGTGAGCATTTTAGATATGCGTACAGTTATAGTGAAAATGATGCTAATATTAATGCGGCTTCAGAACTACTCTTTATTGGTGAAGATTATTTTTCAAAACAGTTTGTTAGAAATGTAATAAGAAAATTACCCAAGTTAGATGATATGAACTCTCAGCAATTAGCAGATTTTTCTATTGCTATTGAAAACAATCATTCATCTTGGCATCCGATTATTACTAGTCATTTAATCAAAACAGTTATTAAAACTGTACATAAGTTAAATTTACATCCACTACAAAAAATAGTGCTGACAAAAACTATACTAAAAATCAAATGTACAGATACATATTTATATGATTCACTAGACAGAGACGCTGTATTAGATATACCGTACATGAACTAAAATTAAATAAGGAATTAAAAATGGATTACGAAAAAACCGAGAATGGACTACTAAAACAAGCTAGAAATGCTTTTGAAACGGCTTCAACTTTACATGATAATCAAAGAATTGAGGTTTATCTAAACAAGGGAGTAATTAGATCTTCTGATGCACTTGAAGAAGAAGATGAGATTGTATATACTTCTGAGAGGATACTTTGCTACCAAGTATATGGACATGACTATCTAGAAGAAGAGATAAAAACATGGATAGATTACGCACGAGTTCAACAGCAACCAGAAGATGGCATACCTCTACCAGAACTAACTGATATAGAAAAATCAATACGTGAAATCATTACAGAACTTGCGAAGAAAAATGGAATAAACTCTGCAGATGTCAGTTCATATGAAGTTTTTGCGAACTTGCCCGTAAATCTTGTTGGAACAATTGAACACGAAATTATAGAGTACTGGTGGAGTGCAAAAGAAGAGGAAAATGCTAAAAAACTAGCCTTATCCCAGATTAAAGAAGCATTAGAAAATATCTAATGCTTTTCTGCCTTTCTAACACATTGATTAGATACTTTTGTATTTAACTTTACTTTAAAAGTCTTTTCCATAAACCATTGGTTAAATCCACATAACTTTTTATTACCAATTATCAACAAAGGTCTTCTTAATAAAATTGGATTATTAGTTACTAAGGTTAAGGCCTCTTTCTCATTTAATTTTACAGGAACAACTTCACCACTTTTTATCTGCGGGGCATTAGGATTGAACCACTTTGTCACTGGCATATTTTTGATAAACTGAAATAATTCTTCTTCACTCATTCCATGATTTAACAAGTCACGTTCTATAACTTTATATCCTGAATCTCTAAAAGCCATTTTCTGTTTTTCATTTGTAAGACAACCAGGCTTTTCGTAAAAAATTACAAGATTCATCCAACTTCAACCAAATCGATAGCTTTATCTGTTAAACAATAAGTTTGAGAGCCATCATCATCAAGATTCATACATTCACTTACAAATCTACCCTCTATAAGAGTCTCAATAATTTGTTCAACAATAGCTAATTCAAGTCCTAAATACTCTGCAATGTCATATGCATCATATAAATTGTAATTATCTTCATCACTTAAATTGTAAATAGCCTTCATTATACTTTTAATCATACTTGTCATTATTTTTCCTTTAGTTTCTCTATTTTTTTTTGCCAAATTAGCTTTTGAAGTGGATGGAGAGTAGTCCCACTTATCCATTTCTCAAACTCTTGGACATAATGCTCTTTTAATATGATATGCAAGTTTTGTACTTGACTGATTAGTCCATCTAAATAAACTTTTGACTCATCAACACTCAATGAATGTATAGGTGCTAACCTACGTTTAACTCCAATAAGTAAATGATCATTTATTCTTTCTTTTGATATTTCTAAAAATATAGATGCATAAAGAGGTTGTGCATATATCTCATTCCATATGCGACCATTTATCATTTGGTCATACGCTAAATCAAAAAAGACAGGATATTTTTTTAAAACAGAAATTAAATCACTAAAATTATTATCTATCATTGCTCGAAACAACATTCGACTACGATTTCGTATCTTATGTCTAAGTACTTCATCATCTATTATTTCATGACTTAAAAGATTAAAACGCTCTAGAGCCCCCAAGCGAGAATGATTAAAAGCCATAATAGCAACTATATGACTTGGATCTTGAATCTGCTTTGGATGAGAACCAGATGGTCTATAAAATGCCCATTCTAGTCTGGCTTCTTCATCTTCATGGTACATATAAAGATCATCTCCCCTCTTTTCATAATCACTCTCATCTTGCAGAGCTTCTATCTCGTCTTTATAACTCAACTCAGGCATTAAATAAGCTTACAAATCAAAATAGAAAACATCACCAAATGCCTCCAATTTTTTTATATTTTTTTTCTGACTTACTAAAAATAAAGTGTTTAATTCAGGTGTTTTTTCTATCATAAAGAGTCCATCGCTTAAAACTATGAGAGTTGATTCTATCTCACTATGATTTTTCAAGTACTCAAAAACTGGTTCTATCAATGTCCCGCCATTTCCTTTTTCAAATTCTATCTTTGGTTTCTCATCTTGAGAATCGTACCTCACTATTTTTGCTTTATCAACTCTCTCATCAAATGGAATTACACTTACTTCAAAATCAGCACTCATTCGTAATACAGAATCAATTATCCCTAGAAATTTTGAAAATATTTCTAAGCTTATACTCATAGACCTATCAAGGGCAATATATAAATTTAGTCTATTTCGTTCACGCTTATAACCCGGTAGATATAAACCTTGATGTATAAACCTACGATTTGGGTGTGAAAAACTTATCTCTTTGTCGAAAAAGCTTTCACTCATGTAAGTATGAAGTAGTGTTTCTAAATCAATTTTGGGACGAATAACCTCTTTTATTACTTCTAAAAAAGAAGAAGGAATATTCCCTTGTTTGCTAGCGGCTCCCATAGCTTGAACTATAAGAGCATCTATCTCCTCCATAGCTGCATTATTATCACCCTCTTCTTCTATGAGGTCTAGTTTATCCTCTTTTGGATTTTCTTCATCTGGAGTGCCTTCTCCATCTTTATTTTCTTCGTATAAAATGTTATATACTTCTTCTACACTTTTTTCACGAAACTTTTCCAACATAACTTCATTCTCAGGTCTCTCGCCTACTCTCTCAAAATCACTAAGCAGAATATTTATCACAATATCACTGCTTTTATTCCAAATACCATGATCACGTTTGCTCATTCTAAAAGGGTGTTTTAAGAGTATATGGAGAAGTGTATGAGCATAAATATATTTTAATTGTGATTCTTTTATATATTCGCTTAACGTTGGATCAACAAAAATTATTTTTCCATTTGTCTCGAAAGCTTCGTGAATATTTTTACGAAATTCCATAGGAAGAGAGAGTGCTAAAACGCTTAAAAATGGATGATCAAAAAGAAACTGAACACGAATTTTTTCTAATTTTGTAAGAAAACTAGATGATATATTCGCCATATTTTTCCAACCATGTATCAAACCCAGAATATGAAGCTAAGGTTTCATCTTTAACTACAATATCTTTTATTAGCATAACCGCAAACTCTGTTGGCAATGTCTCTGAAAATAAAAAAAGATGTTTTTTATGCTCATCACTACTTTTGTAGTACTCAACTAAAGCAGATA
Source organism: Sulfurimonas sp. (assembly GCF_047622445.1). GTDB lineage: Bacteria > Campylobacterota > Campylobacteria > Campylobacterales > Sulfurimonadaceae > Sulfurimonas. The sequence goes on along the minus strand of NZ_JBLHOE010000033.1, from coordinate 26,348 downwards.
CAAGTGCATACAAGAGTGCTGGTTGATTTTTAATTTCTGGATAATTCCCCTCATATATAGCAGCCACATCAGGTAACTCCTCATACACTTTTACATAAGAAGTAAACTCTATCCCTGAACTGTAACCAATGGTTCCATAAATGATTGGCGTTAAGGTAGTTATATCTTGTTTTGTTTTTAAAATATTTGAAAGCATATAATAAGCTCTCGGCGTTGCAAACGCAGGGTTAGCGTCATCTTCTATGAGTGGTTCTGTTGAGAGTAAATCAGGACGAAATCCTAAAAAACCTATAACAAAATGGTGAAGGTTCTCTTTTAGTGCAAAGATTTTAAAATCTTCAAAACGAGCTTGAACATGAAGATGAACCATACGGTTAACTAATGGAGATGGAAGACGAAATACAACTCCTCTATCGCTTACTCGATTACCTGCACAGATAATTCTCCAGCCTTTAGGAAGTTCATATTCACCCATCTTTCTATCTAAAACTAACTGATATATTGCAGCTTGAACAGAGGGTGGAGCAGAGTTCAACTCATCTAAAAATAAAATTCCACTTGAGTTTTTATCTTTTGGAAAAAAGACGGGTGGCATCCAAAGAGTTTGATCATCTTTGATTGATGGAACACCACGTAAATCTACAGGGTCCATTTGTGATAAACGTACATCCACAAGCTCCAAACCTTTTTTCTTTGCTACATCAGCAACTATATATGACTTTCCAATTCCTGGACTTCCATGAATAAATAGTGGCGTATCTGTATCTAATAAAATATCTATATTTTTATAAAGTTGGGCTGTTGATATTGAAGGTGTTATCATGCGCTTATCTCACTTACGATACATTTAAAACAATTAAATTGGTCATCACAACTTACACATGCAGGAGCTATTTTTCCTATCTTGTCGTAAATATACTTTTTCCAAAGTTTATCTTTTGGTTTATTCGCTGCTAAAAGAGGATAGTTTTTTTTCATAAACCTACCCATTTCAGTACGACTTTTAAATCCCAAATCCTCATACAGATGATTCATCTTCAAAGACTCATAAGCTATCCATTTACCTAAAATAGTCTGTGCATAAGCATTTACACCATAGTGATGCAAAAGAGCAGCTATATCTTTTTCCATTAATTCTAATTCGTTCATATCTCCATCTCCACCATTTTGCCCATTGTAATTTCTGCAACCTCTTTACCAAATACAAAACATTCATTAAGTTCTTCTTCAGTAGGAATGAGCTTGATTTTTATAGGTTTTACAGGAAGTCTAAACTTCAACCATCTCATTCTGTCATGTAACATCTCAGGTGCTTCACCAGTCCATCCATAGGAACCAAATGAAGCACCTACTTTGCCTTGTGATTCTAAAAATGCCATACATGAAAGTAAATCCCATGCAGGTTTTACAGCATCCCCATTAATTGTTGGTGAACCAATAATAATTGCATCACTCTCTTCTAGTAAATCAATCATATTTCTCTCATCTAAAGAAGCTAAATCATACATACTTGCAACTATCCCATCGATGGTGTCAGCCCCTTCCATAATAACTTCAGCCATCTTGTGTGTGTTATCGTAACTAGACATGTAAAAAACTGAGAGCATTTTATTTCCAAAAGTATTTTTTCTAAACCTCGCATCACTACTCCACTCTTGATATTTATTTATATAAAATTGTGGATTTGTTCTTAAAATAGGACCATGAAGTGGTGCAATAGTTTTTATCTCAAAACGACTATAAAGATTGAGTGCTTCAAGAACATACTTTTTAAATGGACGCATAATATGCTCATAATAATACTTAAAAGCGTAAGAGAAATCTCCCACCTCATCATCAAATAAACGTTCATCATAGTAGTGAGAACCAAAAACATCTCCACTAAAAAGAACTTTATCTTCATGTAAATAAGAACTCATAGTATCTGGCCAATGAAGGAAAGGGGTACTTAAAAATTCTATAGTTTTATCACCTAAAGATATTTTTTTACCTGTATTTGCAGTTTCAAAAGGAATGTCCGTTTTTATAATCCCTTTTAACATTATAACCGCGCGACCAGAAATAATCAGTTTTGCTCTAGGAGCACGATTCATTAGTTCTTCTAAGGCGCCAGAATGATCCGGTTCTAAATGGTGAAGAACGATATATTTTATTTCATCATATGAGCATAAAGATTCTAGACGAGAAAAGAAATCATTACTAAACTCTTTTTTAACAGTATCCATAATAGCTACGCCCTCAGAGCCACGAACTATATAACTATTATAGGAACTTCCATTAGCTGTTTTCATAATAATATCAAAGGTACGTATTTTAGGATCAAACGCACCGATAAAATGTACACTAGGTGATATTTGTGCTGTTAAGTTATCCATCAAAAAAAGTACGAGATTTCTATCTCGCCCTCCTCAGCTTCAACTATACATTGACACATTAAACGTAGATTGTCCTCTTTCGTGCCTATTGCATCTAAAGCTAGAAGCTCTTTCTCGTTAATTGGATTTAAATAATTGTTTCCTTTTATAACTTTAGCTATACAAGTAGCACAATCCCCAACTCTACATCCAAATTCCATAGAAGCACCAGTTTTACGGGCAACTTCTCTTAAACTCTTACCAGTGGAAACTCTAACAGTTATATTATCTTCTTTTAAAAATATACTTACCATAAAATATTTCCTTACTATTATATTAACAGGAATGCATATTTCATTCTAACTTTATATTTTTCTTATTTAGTCTCATATAGTAGTTTCAAATAATCATGAATATCACTAAGAAAGAACCTACGATTATCTCTCTCTTGGAAGTGTCCAACCCAACCTGCATCATTCATAAGTACCTGCTTACACGGATGAACAAATTCTTGGTATGGAAGTTGCGCTTTTAATGCTCCACAATTATTTATAGCATTTATAACAGCATCATACAGCATATCTAATGATTCTGTGTCTTCATTAAGATATAGCTTTCCATCTTTTTGAAAAAAACGATATATATTTAAAATTTTTTCTGCTTCTTCGTTCTTAATCTTTTTCATTTTCACATTCATAAAAAGTCCTTTTACTTTTGTTCTTCTCCAGTTACACATACATAAAGTATATAATCATCAATTGCTAAAAAATCTTGTAATTTTTTGTCGTAAAATGCACCAATACCACTAAATCCTATATTTTGAACTTCAGCTTCCATATAAAGGTTATGGGCGAAAGCACCTGCTTGCATCAGTTTATTGGCACTAAAATGTTTTGAAGTTATAATTGTTATTATATCTCCATTTTTCACAAAACTTTGATCAACCAGTAAAGCACTGATTTTATCTGCAAAATAGCCTTCTTTTAAAAGTGTATTACCAATATAAATACCAGCTTTTTTATATGTATCTTTTAAAATAATGTTATAACAATATATAGAATAATTTACAATATTAATACATTCTAAAATATAGTTTATTTTTATTTTCGAGAGGCCATCTGCACTAAAATATCTAGTGGAACGTCTATTTAAAATATTTACCTCTTTAAGGTTAGCAGTAGAACCTGATACATCACTTTTTAAAATTTCATTTGTAGATATATTCTCAGCTAGATATTCATATAGTTCACTATAATCTGTTGGGGTTACATACATAAGCTTTTCTTTAAATTTTTCAACATTACTATCTCTAGATTTTCCAGATGAAAATACAGCTGTAATAAACTCTTCACCTTTGAATCCCATAAAATTATTTAAAGTACCTATGTCAAAATCAGACAAAATTGTTCTATTTTGTCTGTGTAGTTTCATACTAGAGAAAATAGATCCTATTTGATGTCCTACATCTAAATAGCAGTATCGCATTGAACGTTTAAAATATTTCCATTGCGCTCTATAAGGAACACAACTAACTAAAAATATCATACCTGTGAGTTGTTTATTTAAGCCTACATAAGGCTCTATCCCTGCATACCCTATCTCTTTTATTAACACAATCTCTGATGCTCCAGCATCTACATGGTATATACCACTTAAAATACCTTTAACTCCTCTAATTTGAACATAAAGTTCCACGGGATGTAAATTGCCAGCCGATGGTGTGTTTAACTGATAATAGGGCTTTACACCAATACTAGTACGAGATGTAATAATACGACAAAGTTCTACAGCACGTAAAAGTTGATTTTCTTCGTATTTGTATCTAAATAAGAAATTTGGATAATGCTTGAAGCTTGAAGGTTGTGAGGACCAATCTATGTAGCCACTCATCTTGGCTACTTTTATAGGAGTTAACTCTGTATCTTCATAAACTTTCATCATTGTGAATTTTAAACTGACATCCAGTTTTCGTGAGAGTGAGCATGTCCTTCTTTCTTTGCATTTACAATTTTATCAATAGCTTCAATACATGCATCATAATTTACTTCATCTACTATCTCAGGAACTAACTCTTTGTAAGCTACTTCGCCTTCTCTATCTATAACAAAAACAGCACGCGCTAGGCGATCTTTTAGTTTACCTTCTGTAATTAATAAGCCAAATTTTTTAGCAAAATTTCTATCTTTATCTATCACAATCTCAGCACAATCGATACACTCTTTATCTACGTATTCTTTTACAAAATCTAAATCATCTGTTGTAATCATAATGGTATCGAGTTTTTTAAATTGTTTGACTAAATCATTAAACTTTTTAGCTCCTAAAGAGCATACTTCGGTCTTAAGCGATGGAATAGAAATCAAGAGTTGCGTGTTGGGAGCAATCATACCAATTACATTTTGAGTTCCATCTAATTTTGTAATTCTTGCTGCTGGTGCTTCTTTACCAACTAAAACTTCTTTGCCACTTAACTCTGTTGATGTACCATGTACTGTTATTGTCATATTAAATCCTATTTTTTTATATTACATATGCATAAATTGTTCTATATATAATCATAAAATTGATTATATTTTATACATAAATATGCTTACGATAAGAAGATAATGCTATATAATATATTATAAATCTATATATAAATGGAAGATCATGATGGAAAAGTTAAACATACCAAACAAGGAAGAGTGTAAAATTTGTGCTTTAACATTTGCCTACAATGAAATAAAACTTTTATATGAAATTGCACTTATGTTATCAACATCTACTAATATCCTAGATAGTATAGAAAAAAGTATGAGACTACTTAAGCGCAACTCTTATTTGGATAGATGTACTTTATTTACACTTACAGAAGATGCAAATAGTGTTGAGCTTTTTGCATCTATCGACTTATCAAGTCAGCAAAAAAAAATAGCTAACTATAAACTTGGAGAGGGTGCGACAGGTTTAGCAGCGCAGAGTTGTGAACCTGTAGTTATAGAGAATATTCATAATAATATAAATTATTTAAATAAGATGGGCTCGTTAAGTACCACTTCAATCTCTTATATTGCTGTGCCAATTATTCAAGATGAATCTCTTTTTGGTGTAATCTCTGCAAATATAGCTAATGACTCGGTGTTAACCTTTGATGATATTGTGAGAATGCTCACTATTGTTGGTTCACTCTGTGGTGGGACTTTAACAACTCAAAAAAGATTTGCTAAAGAGAAAGAAGTTCTTAGTGAATTAAAAACTTACTATAAAGAAGAAGTCCTTAGTGAATATAGATTTGAAAATATAATTGGTATCAGTACTAAAATGAAACAGATTTTCAGTATGCTTGAAACTGTTTCTCCTTCTGATGCCACTATCTTAGTACGAGGGGAAACAGGTACGGGTAAAGAACTTATCGCAACTGCTGTTCATAATTTAAGTAAGCGAAAAAATGAAGCATATATAAAACTAAACTGTGCTGCAATAAGTGAAACCCTTTTAGAGAGTGAACTCTTTGGACATGAAAAAGGTGCTTTTACAGATGCTAAAGAGATGCGTAAGGGTAGATTTGAGCTTGCAAATGGTGGTACATTATTTCTAGATGAAATAGGAGATATTACTTCTGCTCTTCAGGTTAAACTTCTTCGTATATTACAAGAACAAGAGTTTGAACGTGTTGGTGGCACTAAAACAATCAAAACAAATGTACGACTTGTTGCGGCTACTAATAGAAATCTTGAAGAGATGGTAAAAAATGGAGAATTTAGAGAGGATTTATTTTATAGACTTAATGTAATACCAATATACTTGCCACCACTACGTGAAAGATATGAAGATGTAAAACTTCTTATGGAACACTACTTACAGAAATTTATGAAACTGCATAAAAAACAGATGAGTTTTTCTAAAGAAGCACAAGAGATTTTACTTAATTATCCTTGGCCAGGTAATATACGTGAGTTACAAAATACAATGGAACGTTTAGTTCTTATTTGTCCAAATGGTGTTGTAGTCCCTGAGATGTTAAATCATGTATTACCATTTAACTACCAAAAAATATATATGCAACCAATAATTGAACCAATAAAGTTCCAAGATATAGAAAAAGTTTCTCATACACCAGCACCCATGGTAACAACAATGAGTCTCAATGAAATGGAAAAGTCTTCTATCATTCAAGCGCTTATAGATAACCGTGGTATACAAACAAAAGCTGCAACACAACTAGGTATGACAGCACGTCAAATAGGCTATAAGATTAAAAAATATGGTATAGATATTTAAAAGAGATTAAGATCTCTTTTAATCATTATCTCCACGTTGAACAATCTTTGCAACAACTTCATCAGGAAGTGTTTTTGCTTGTGGCGTTATATACCAAATATCACCATTTGTCAAATTCACATTACCACCCCATTTCTCATCACTATCAAATTCTAGCGTCTCTATAATCTCTTCCATATCTCTTTTTGCAAGATAAAACAGTATCTGCCCTTTATCATTTTCACGTAACATTACTTTAGCCATTTTTTTATCCTTTTAGTTTTTAAATACTTTTTTAAATCTATGCCATAGATCATCTAAGACTACATTTTCAAAAGTTATTTCAAATAGATTTTCATCCAAGGGTTTTACATACGATGGAGAAGCGAATTTTATATCATCTCTTATAGGAAAATCACTACGATAATGCACACCTCTACTCTCTTCACGTTTTAATGCTGAGAGTATAAGAATTTCTGCTATATAAAGTGCATTTTGAAATTCCAAGATCGATGATAATTCTACATTATATTCTCTATCTTTATTTACACAATGTATTCCATACTGCTTTTGTAAGAGATACTCTACATATTCATAAGCATCCACGAGGGAGCTTTCATCACGGAATACTCCAACTTTTTTAAAGAGGGTCTCTCCAAGATTTTTACGCATTGAATTAATATTGAAATGGCTCTCCCCATCAATAATAACATCGATACGACGAAGTTCTTTATTTATTGTTGCATAGTCAATAGGTAAAAAATCATTTCTACGTACTCTTTTTGCCGCTTCACTTCCAGCTAAACGACCAAAATATATACCTTCTAAAAGAGAATTACCACCTAATCTATTTGCACCATGTACACCGGTAACAGCACATTCTCCACATGCAAATATACCTGGGATTTCAGTAGAGGTGTCCCCTCGTGTCCATATACCTCCAATGCTATAGTGTGCAGATGGAGTTATCTCTAATAACTCTGTTGTGATATCTATACCTGCACTGTTCAGTGCAATTTTCTGTGTGGACGGTAGTTTTGTCTCTATAAGTTCAGGAGAGAGATGTCTAAAATCTAGATATACCTTATGACCATTCAAAATATGTTGCGTTATCTCACGCGAGAGCTTATCTCTTGTTTGCAACTCATCTGTGAAACGCACACCACTCTCATCTACAAGATATGCACCTTCACCTCGAGCTGCTTCAGTGACTAGGGCTCCATTTGTAACTAAAGTAGTTGGGTGAAACTGTACAAATTCCATGTTTGAAAGCTTCATATTAGCTCTAAGAGCTGCTGCTATAATATCACCAGAACTCTCTTGCGAGTTTGTAGAATGTCCCCTATAAATACCTGCATAACCACCTCCAGCAAGTACTAAAGATCTACATGCAAGTGCAATAACTTGAGAATCTCGACGACGTAATACAGTAACACCAGAAAGTCTCTCTTTATATTTAGTAATATTTAAAAATTGGTGGTTACTGAGTATATGAACACCTGCATTTCTACACTCTAAAAGTAGCTTTTGAACTATAGCACTTCCTGTTCTATCTGCTATATAACATGTCCGAGTTGCCTTAGTCCCGCCAAATGGGCGTTGCATAATTTCTCCATTCTCATAAGAATCAAAACTAACGCCCATAGTTTTTAATTCTTCTATAATATCTGCTGCATCATGACACATACCAGAAATATTTTTTTCATTTATAAGTCCATCCGCGCCAGCGATAGTGTCATTAATATGGTGTAATATAGAGTCATATTCACTGAAGTTTATAACAGCATTAATTCCACCAGATGCCACAGAGGAGTTAGAACGAAATGGATTACTCTTTGTTAAAATAGCTACACTAGATCCATTTTTTTTCGCATATAATGCAGAAAAAAGTCCAGCTATTCCACTACCAACAACTATGACATCATAGAGCATTTATTTTTCCAATTACTGCATCCATATTATTCTTAGATGCTGATGGTAAATAAGCTAAGGTCAGATTTTCTTCTACATGATTAGGGTCTACTGCTCCAAATAAAGCACTTACAACTCCACCTGAACGTGCAAACTGCAAAGCAGAAGTGACATCATTAAAATCACTTGTTCCCATTTCTGCACCTATCCTTGAAGAAAACTTTCCTTTAAAGAGATTGAGTTGTAGCAGAGATGAAGATGCCATAAGTTGCAAACCATAACCATTTACAGCTTGCAAAAGTGTATAGTAGCGACCATCTGGTCCTTTTTGATTAGTAAAGTTATATGCTTCTGGTTTTCCTAAATTAAATGGAGATTGAACATATTTAAAGTTATGGTTTTTGCCACCTACTTTTTGTGCAATTTTTACAATGTCCCCAAGACATATATACTCTTTATGTGTATCTTCATATAAAAAACCATTCCAAGTTGCAATACCATACGACTTTATTTTTCCCTCTTGGACTAGTTTTTCAAAGAGTTTAAAGGATTTTTCTATACGTTTTAAAAGAGTATCATAATCAACATAGCCTAGTTGTGTTTCAGGATTGTGTAAAAAAAGTATATCTAAGGTTTTAAGTTTTAAGTTTTTTAAAGACTTTTCCACACTCCACCTAAGATACTTTGGAGAAAGACAATGCTGGTCTATAATAATTTCTTCTTTTGTCGCGAGTCCACTCTCAATGACATTCTCAGTTATCCATTTATACGGATTTTCTGGAAAAGGAAATTCTAGCGGTAAAAAACCTGCTTTAGAAGTAATAATAAGCTGATCTCTTGAAGCTTTACCTTCTTCAAACAATTCTTCTAAAGCTTCACCAATTTCTTCTTCGCTCACTTGATAGCGGTAGTTTATTGCGGTATCTATAAGATTTATACCATTTAAAACTGCCATTTTTACAGAATCTTTATAATTAACTATATAGTTTTCTTCTCTATAAGGCTCTTTTCTAAATGTACCCAAACCCAACGAAGATATAAAAAAATCTCCATTAAACCGATAAAAATCTTTTGCATACTTTGGAAACTGTTTTAAGTAAGCAAAGGTAGCCTCTTTGGTTGCAAAGCTCATTATGTAACAATAACTCTAATATTAGCTTTTAGCTTAAATGTAAGCATATCTTGAATACCTGCTAATGTAGTCGTTGTATTCATAGAACAACTCATACACTCACCTTGATACTTAATAAGTACTTCAAAAGCATCAGTATCTTCTTTAACATCAATAAGCTCAACATCACCACCATCAGCTTTTAGAGTAGGACGGATATATTCTTCTAAAATAGATTCTACAGATTTGATTTTTTGAACAAGACTCATAGAAGCAAAGTTTCCATTACCCTTAGCTTCAATAATCTTACGTGTTTTTTCGGCAGCTTCTATCTCTTCAACACCTTCGGCCAGTAAATCAACTAAATAAATATCTTTTACTTCATGTCCACCAGGTTTAATACAAGACTTACAAAATCCACCTGCTTTTGTATAGTCTGTGATCTGCTCGATAGTACTAAGTTTATTTAATTCAATAACCTGCTTAAGAGTATCTTGTGATACACGTGCACATTCACAAATAATAAACTCACTCTCTAGTGAGTCCATATCAACGCCTTTATACATTGACGCAGCTTTTTTAATGACATCGTAAGCCATAACAGAACAGTGCATTTTTTGACCAGGAACAGCTGGAATATCGGGGTTATCACGAAGAGCTTTTTCAACCTCTATATTTGTAATTTCCAGAGCTTCATCTACAGTTTTATCCATACATAACTCAGCCATCATATCAGATGATGCTATTGCAGTACCACAACCAAAACTTTTAAATCTACTCGTTTTTATAGTATCAGACTTAGGGTCAATTAACCAGTATAAACGTACTGCATCTCCACAACTTTCAGCACCAAAATCAGCTATAATAAGTTCATTATTACCTTTTTCTTCTTCCGTAATTTCACCCATGTTTGTTGGATTGTCCATACGACGCTGTACTTCATGTGAATACTCTTCCCATAATCCTCCACCAATTAAATTATCTCTAGCCATATCTTGCTCCTTGAATAGTTTATTAAATATTACTTTCTTAAATGCAATTAATATTCTAGTAGTTTAGATATTATTTTTATAAAAGTTAACCATATCTTACAAAATTGTCATCTTCTATGTTAATTATTACGATTCTATGGGCACTGCTACAAGCTAGAAAGTATATATAAAAACTTCCTTTCTTTAAAAGAAGAAATATTCAGTTCTTGACGGTACTTCGCGACTGAACGACGTACCATTTTAACGCCAAAACGAGATTCTATACTTTCATGTAAATATTTATCACTATATGGCTTTTTTTTATCTTCGCCTTCTATAATTCTTTTCATAAAACTCTTTATTTCTGAAGTAGACACTTCACCTATCGCATTTGAAAAAAAATCTTTAAATGAAAATACACCTCTGTCACATTCTAGATACTTATCGCTTATAGCACGGGAAATTGTTGATTCATTAAATCCAAGTTCATCCGCAACATCTTGAAGTTTCAAAGGTTTTAGTTCGCTTCCTATAAAAAATGAGTATTGTTTTTCTATTAAAACTAAGGCCACATTATAGAGCGTTGCTTTACGCAAATCAAGAAGCTTAACAAGTTCGCGAGCTTCTTTAAACTTCTGTTTTGCAAAATTATCATACTTATCAACTTGGTTTACTACAAGATTTGGATAAAAATCATTGTTTACCTTTATTGTTAAATCTTTACCTTTAAACTCTACAAATAAATCTGGTAAAACTGTAGTTTCACTTTCCATATAAGATATTGCTGGAGGGTTATTTAGACGTGTTAAAAATTCTTTGGCTTCATGAATTCTTGGATGCTTGAAAAACTTCTCTATATCTTCAAACTGAGTAATAATGGCACTTAATAATATACTTAACTCAGAATCAATATCAAAGTCGTTTAACTGAAATAGAAAAGACTCTTTATAATCAACTGCTCCCACTCCTATTGGCTCAAGGTAAGCAAAACGTTGACGTACTTGCTCAACTTTATATATATCTACTTCGCACTGTAGAGCGATCTCTTTAACATCGCCTTCAAAGTAGCCTTCCTCATTAATGTAAAATATAATCTGCTTAGCTATTTTTTGAGATATGGGTGTAGGAAAAAGCGGTGCACTAATTTGATCATCTAATATTTCATAAAGAGATTGCGAAGATACGCTCATCCACCCTATTTCATCAGTAGATGAATTTGAAACATGGTTTTGGTACTCAATAAAAGTATTATGAGAAGTACTAGTTGAACTCTCAGGTACTTCAAATCCAGATTCAACTTCCAAGCATGGATTTTCATTTGTAATAACTTGAATATGTTTATCTAAGTCACTTAAAGAACACTGTAACAATGGTAGCCAAGTCTGCATAGACAACCTAGGTAGTTGCTTCTGTTTAAAGTTAAATTGCTGTTTCATAAATTCTTCTTCTTTAGTATATTATATATTTTATTTTATTATCTTTCAGAATAATAATTGATTACTATCCATACACCTGCATATATTGTTCTAGAAAAAATGTTGTGATTTTGGATTTTAAGAGTAAGTTAAGAGACACTTCACTCCATAAAGGAGTAAAGTGTTTTAGTATTTAATACGAATTAAACCATTAGGTTCAATAATTTTCATTTGGCAAGATAAACGTGCTTTTGGACTAGGCTCATTTAACATTTTCATAACTGTTTTCTCTTTTTCAGTCACTTCACTTAAAAATTCCATTCCTGATTCAATAGAAACGATACAAGTGCCACACTCACCATCTCTACAACCAAAAGGAAGAGCACTACCTGAAGCTTCAACAATATCTTGTATTGTTTTACCTGGCTTTACATTTAAAGCCAAAAAGTCATTTATAATTTCTACTCGTGTTGTCATTATTTATCCTTAAGTTAATTTAGTTTACGTTTACTCAAATGGTTTAACAAGTATTGAGCCTTTAATGACACATTGACAAGCAAGTCTCACTGGCGTTTGTTGTACATATTGTTGTGCTGATTCAGCTTCTTTTTTACTGATAGCTCCCATTTCAACAAGAGTGTTAAGCTCTTTGTCATCCATATACGTAGTGTATTTATCTTTATCCCACGCATCAGGGTCAACTTCACTTTTAAAGCCAGTATCGATAAGTTCACCCTCAAGTTCTTCAACTTTAACAGCACAACTACCACATAACCCATCTTTACATTCATTTGGAATAACTACACCATTATTTTGGGCAACACGCAAAAGTAGATCGCCTTGCTTAGCGACTACACGTTTGTCCATTTCTTCACCGAAACCGCAAAAAATAACATTTACCATTCTATCTCCTTCATTTCATTACGATTAAATACTTATGGTTCGTATTTAAACGATTGTCAATTCACAAAAAGCTTCTAGTCTCCTTCTTTTTGAGATTGCAACTTTGCAGCTGTTGTAGCTGCTTTTTGCGCACGATGTTCTTTTAACCAACGAAGTTCTTCTTCTACTTCATCATATCCATCAAGATCATCAATAGATTCTAGTTCAGCTTCTCTACATCCATAAGTATCACCCTCTTCTATAAAGTGAACTTCATATATACGAATAACTTGTAACCAATCGCCAATAAACTTCACATAACCCTCAGCTCCTGCTGGAACTAAGATCTCATTTGGTTCATTAAAAGGGTTTGAACCATCATTTCGTATGGATTTAGTCATACGAACTCTTTGACCTAAACGAAATGCTGGTAGGATTTCGTCCTTAGTTGAAGCTGATACTTGGCTGGCTTGTGCATGAGTGAGTTCCATTTGTTACCTCCTCTACATCGTTACATTCAGTTGAAGTAGAACAGCTTCCACAAGCACTAGGATTATCATACATAGACCATACATCCGCGGCAGATGGTGTATACCCATTTTCAAAATTTTTATATACACTAATGAGAGCAAATTTATAAAAGTCAAGTAATTTACTTTCGTCAGTCATCACATTTTCTTTACCTTTTTCTATCATTTCACCATATTTTTTCAGTATATGAAAACGCTTAACATAAACCGTTCGTTCATCATATTCAAGTTCAAAGAAGTCAAAATAGTCTTCTGCATCTGTTAGTGCCTGAAATTCTTTATATTTACTCATATCTAATCCTTTATTTAAAAATTTTATAAACTCATTTCACTCTTAACTTGAGATGCCCAAGCACTTATTCTTTCTTGGGTTAAATTTTTTTGATTCATATTATCAATCGCAAGCCCACAAAATTTACCATCACGCTCCGCAAATGAGTATTTATACTCATAAGTATCTGTAGACCACTCTCCAAATTCAGTATTTGCCCCTAATTTCGTAAAAAGGTCTTTCATTTTTCCTAAAGCGCTTACAAACTCCTCAGGATGACTATCTTGATCCCCTGCACCAAAAAATGCAATTTTTTTACCGCTAAAATCTGGCTCATCATTTTCCATTTCAAAAAGAGGATCTACCCAGTCACGTTGTGGATCGCCTTGACCCCAAGTTGAAGTACCAATTAATAAAACATCAAAACTATCAAACTGCTCTAAATCATCATAGTCTTCTTCCATATTTATTAATTCAGAATCTTCAAATAATTCTTCTAATTTTTCAGCTACTTCTTGAGTTGTACCACTACTGCTTCCTACAAATATACCTACACTTGCCATCTATTAATCCTTTGGTATACAAGGTTTATATTGTTCATATGTTGAAAAAGAGCTAGCTAAATATTTATCGCCCTCTTCTAAAAGTTTTTCCATCGTTCTAAAACTAAATCTATGTGCATCTTTAAAGTATTTATCTACTAAAACTATACGACCAGCAATGACAATACAACGACCAAATCCTTCATGACTCATCTCCATAACAACATTACACATAACACCCGTTTTACGCTCAAACTGAAGTGCTACAGCTTTAAAAATCATCTTGATTTGCCCGATAAGCATCTCATCAATATCTGCAATGATTGGAATCGCCCTTAAATCTTCTTTTGTCTTAACATATATCTTGGATAAAACCTCTTCATCACTTAACTTTGCCCAATTACCAAACTGATCTATCGCTCTTAGTTGACGAATCAACTCTTCTGTAAACGGACTGTTTTCTTTTAATACTTCGCTCATTTTTTTTCCTTAATGTAATTTCTCTAAATTTTATTTAATTATTCTGCTGTCCAACGTTCTAAACGTGGGTCTTGCGTAGTTTGTATATTCATGATTTTCTTAACCCATGGTGGTGGATTACCATTAATCATAGTTACGAGTTCACTTAATACATCTTCTATCTTACGAGGTTCCGTAACTTTCATAGGATTAATTCCACCACGAATGACTTTTGCAGCTGCTGTACCACCTATAGATTCACAATACATAATATGTATGCCAGATAATGCTTTAACTTTAAAGTCTGTTTTATCATCACCATTAAGTTCTGATGTATCAGTTTTAATAACACCACTTAATTTAAAGCCCTCTTTAGAGACATCGTAAACTACAAACTCTTTTGCACCACCAAAATGTGCATTTATATTTTCTAAATCTTTTGAAGCAAATGCCACTTTTATTGCATTCTCTAAACCATCTGAACTTTGAACTGTTATTTTTGTTGACTCACTCATTGCAAACTACCTTTTTTATAAATTTTAGTGTTCATGTTTTACATGACGGAGTGCATTCGCAACTTCAAAAAGAAACTGTGTGCTTCCTTCATAAAGTTGATCATTTTTGAGTTGATTACCCAACTCTTCATAATTTGGAAAACCTCTCAACATTAAAGCTGTGCGTTTTTCTTGAGAGTGCAATAATCGTTCTGCATGAAAATTACTAATCACTAAATCAGCTTTTTCAAAGTGTATGACAGCATCTTCTAAGTCACCGACAAAAATATTATCAGCTTTTATTGTCTCTAAAATAGATGCGTAGTTTGTCGCAATTACCGCGTCTATAGTCGCACCAACACTTTGAAGTAACTCACACATCCCTACGCACATATCAGGTTCACCAGTTATGACGAAGTGAGAAGATCCTATCAAAAAATGACTATCAAGCATTGCATCTTGAAGTCTTCCTCTCCAACGTTTTACTAATGGTCTTGGTTCGATTTGTCGTATTTTCATCAAAGAAGCTACAAAATTGTCGTTGTTTTCTTGTCCCATAAGATGATTAAAATGTATGTGATTTATTTTCTCATTTTTTTCTAACAATGCTTTTGCCGCAATTTGCATAGAACTACCAATAGTTATAACAGTAGCAGAGTTTGCAAGTTCTCTAATATCATCTATACTTATAGTTCCTGTTCCAAGTTTTCCTTGACCCTCACTTAAATAACCATCTAGCGAAGTAGATAAGTCTGGAAGAGCATAGGTCTCAAATCCAAACCCATCACAAAGCTCTTTTATCTTCTCCACCTCAATAGGTTGCATACTTACATGGGGTAGGATAAGTAGCTTATTTGACTTTATATCAGTAGTTTCTTGTGTATGTTGGCTTATAAGAGCTTTTGCCGTTAATGCCCAACCGCTTTCCATACCACCTTCATAATCTGGTGTATTAACATAACAATAAGGTATCTCTATATGAGTTCCAATACTACGTACATCATCACCTTTTGTCTCAGTTAAACCAGTTGTATGTAGACCTATGAGTTCAGGTTTAAGTGTTTTATTTTTTTTTGTAATGTTCTCTATTGCCATAAGGATTGAGTAATCACCACCATCTAAAATCGCAGTAATATCACTTACCGAAGTGTTGTACATAGCTATTGGCTCGTTAAAGTGACGAGTATAAAAAACTTTTGTATATGATGCACATCCTTGTGATGCATGCATCAGTGGCATACAATTTTTTATACCCATAAATGCTAATGCTGCTCCCATAGGCTGAGAGTGTTTTATAGGGTTTACTTGAAGTGGTTTATGCTCACGTTTACTTAGGGCTATTTTTTTTTGTGCTTCCATTACTGAACCTCCCATGGTGCAGGTTTAGATACATTTGCAAAGACAGGGTTTGCAAAGGCATATTTTAAATCTTCTGCAAGATTAAGAAGTCCGCCATAACCGCCATAACTCACTTTTTTCTCTTGGTTTACATCGATAAAAGATATTTTTTTCTTGATTGCAGTATAAAGACTACGACCACCCGCGAGTAAAATGTGTGCGCCTCTTTCATCTATAGCTTTAGCTTGTTCTGAGGCTGGTGTTTTCATCAGTAAGCCTGTGGGACCAAGGTATTCTCTTGCTTTTGCAATGTCATCTTCAGTTGATTTACGAATAGACGTAGCAACAACTTCAATCCCTAAATCTTGAAGTCCTGATGCTATGGACCAGGCTTTGTTACCACCAGTGTTTAAAACAGCTTTTTTACCGGCGAATAGTTCTCTATAAGGCAACAACTTTTCTTCAAGTCTCATTTCTTCCTCTGCAATAATCTTTTCAGCTTTAGCAATCAATGTTTCATTACCTAACGCTTTGACTATCTCACGAATAGCAAAGGTAGTATCTCGTTTTCCATAAAATGAAACTGATATCCAAGGGATGTCATAGTTTTCCTGCATTTTACGACACAATGTTATAAGTGATTTTGCACAAACAATCACATTGAGTTTTGCACGATGCGCTGTTCTTATATCGCCAACACGTCCGTCACCACTCATAGAACTCAAAACTCTAATACCGATTTTTTTAAAGATTGGAAGATACTGCCACATGTCACCCGTTACGTTGTAATCACCAATAAGGTTAATGTCATAAGGAGTTGTAAGTTCTGGCTCTTTTGTACCGATGAGATGTTGTAAAACTGCTTCACCTGCTATACGCGAACCAAGATTTTTCCCACCAACAAAACCAGGAGCATGAACTGGTACTATGGGAATCCCATGTTTCTCAGACCCAAGTTGACAAGTTGTGTCAATATCGTCACCCACCATTGCAGTAACACAAGTTGAGTATATAAAAATTGCTTCAGGAGCGTAGTGTCGAATAATATAGTCTATAGAATCAGTAAGACGTTTATCTCCACCAAAAATGACATCATTAGTAGTTATGCCAGTTGTAAAGCCCATATATGTATGGTCGCGACCTTTATAGGATGTGAGAGTCTCACGTGTTTCCCATGAAGCACCCAAACACGTTTGAGGACCATGAACTAAATGTACCGCATCAGAATAAGGAAAAAGTGAAATTTGTGCACCATCAAATGCACATCCACCAGCAGCTAAACCTGGCTTTGGCATATCACAACCTGCCCCTGGTTTTTTATCTTTAGAATGCGAACAAGCACTCTCATTCATTAACTCTTTAATTTTGGCTCTATTAACCATCAATTACTCCTTTGGAGTTTAGTTAACCAATGAAATGCAATAACTATTCTAGATCCTAGAATAGTTATTGCATTTAAATAAATATGATTAAGAAAAAAACAATAGGCATGCCTAAAATAATATATGGTACTGCATGGAAAAAAGATGCTACAACAGAACTAATTGTCCAAGCTGTAGAAGCTGGTTTTCGTGCGATAGATACTGCTTGCCAACCAAAACATTATAAAGAGGAGAGCGTTGGAGAAGCTATAAACATACTTGAGAAAAAAGGTATTAAACGTAATGAGTTATTTATTCAAACAAAATTCACTCCCCTTGCAGGACAAGATATAAGTAGCGCACCCTATGATAAATATGCTAGCCTTAAAAAACAAATAGCTGAATCTTTTGAAGTTTCTAAAATGAACTTACAAACTAACTATGTTGATTCTCTTATCTTACATACACCTCCTTTTCCTCCTTCAAAACTTTTTGAAGCATGGAATGCTATGGAAATAATATATGAAGCCAAAGAAGCATTGCAACTAGGAATCAGTAATTGTGATGATTTAGCTACCTTAAAAAAATTATATAAAGAATCAACAATTAAACCATCTATTGTGCAAAATAGATTTTATGCTGATACCGATTATGATAAGGAGATAAGAGCTTGGTGTAAAGAGCATAATATTATATACCAAAGCTTTTGGTCACTCCCAGCAAATCCTCATCTCTTAGTAAGTGAACCTATTATTAAGTTAGCACTTAAATATAAAAAAAGTGAGCCTCAAATTTTATTTAATTACCTTTCATATGAAGGAATTATACCTCTTAGTGGTACAACTTGTCCTATTCACATGCAAGATGCCTTAAGTGCATTTGACTTTGAACTTACGAATGATGAATACAACTCAATAAGGGAACTTTTATAATATGCCTATACAAAATGAATTGAAATTAAATGTAGCATTTATGGATGAATTGCATCATGAATTTGAAGAGATTCTCGATGAAATGAAAAATTGTAAAGATAACCCAAAATTTATGCAACTTTTTTTCAAAATGATTGA
Source organism: Sulfurimonas sp. (assembly GCF_047622445.1). Lineage (GTDB taxonomy): Bacteria > Campylobacterota > Campylobacteria > Campylobacterales > Sulfurimonadaceae > Sulfurimonas. Next base: position 7,400 of record NZ_JBLHOE010000033.1, on the reverse strand, counting down.
ACATACAAAAAATCACTTTAAAACAGAAGAAGAACTTATGACTAAATATGACTTTTATGACAAACAAGAACATTTAAATGAACATGAATCCTTACTATCTGAGATGATTTACTTTTATGAAAAGGCACAAAAAATACCTCTATTTGGAAAGTCATATATAAACGAATACGCTTATGATAAATTTAGACGCCATATTCTAAATATAGATTCTCAACTAGCGATGTTTCTAAAAGAAAATCAATAAACACCTAAGTCCTATTCTAGTATATTTTATGCATTTACTATAATAAATAATAGACCTTAAGGATTTTAAAATGAACAATAACCTAAATGTAAATGTTGTACTTATTAATACAATGCACAATGAGTTTCTACTGCTTTTATCTGATATTAAAAACTGTGATAGTGATAAATTCATGACTCTATTTGATAATATAATAGAGTATGCAAAAGATCATTTTAAAGTTGAAGAAGAGATTATGAATATACATGAATTCTATGATACTCAAGAGTATATTAAGGGACATAACCGTACTCTTTATGAGATGCAGTACTTTTATGAAAAGGCAAAAGAAGTTCCTGAGTTTGGAAAATCATATATTAATGACTATGCTTATGATAAATTCAAACGTCACATAGTTAGTATCGATTTTCAACTGAAAGTATTTCTAAAATAGGCTTGTTGAAAACTACATAATTTTTACCTATAGTATTTGACTAGGTGAGTTTATTTTGAACTTTTTTGATTCGATAGAATGCATATAAAGGACAAAATATGAATCAATACAATCTAATGAATCGAAACTAATACCTAATCTCAATAAAGCATATCCAAAATGACAAATCCATTGGTTTTGCAAACATGTCGTTGGCATAGTAAGGGATGCTTTGTTTTGACAAACACAACGAATATATCACTATACATAATATTTTCACTCCTGATATTTTACGTAAAAATGGATATGCCTACATTCTAATCGGCATGATATTTAACATCCCTCTTTTAAAAACTGTAACACGTTTTAGACTTACTTATAGCTCAAAATATTTGGAGATTTTCACTGTGATTTACCTATGCCAAAAGATGGCTTAGTTGGGGTAAAATTTAAATTTTAGCTACTCAAAACTCTTTTCAAGCAGTTCCACATCATTAATAACTCTCAGAGTCTCAAATGAATCATTTTCACCCTTGGGAGCAGTTGAAAAACCTTCTATTGAATGACATTTTGGACACTTTCCCTCATTTAACAGAGATAACTGATCAGTTGTAATTTTTTCATTACAACTTTGACAATAAAATAATATTTCCACTTTTTATCCTTTTATCTTCTAATGCAACTATTATACTAGTACTTCAAAATCAATCTATTAAATTTTTCAGAGTCACAATTATTTCATCCATTTTATTACTTACGTCATTGACGGCATTAGAAATGTCACTTACCTCTTTAGCATTTTTATTTAGCGTATCTGAACTATCTGAAATAGATTGAATAAGTACATTAGTTGTTGTTGTAGTTTCAGAGAGACTCTTCTGAGTTCTCTCTGCTAGTTTTCTAACCTCATCGGCTACAACAGCAAATCCACGGCCATGTTCACCAGCACGAGCAGCTTCAATAGCAGCATTAAGTGCTAAAAGATTTGTCTGGTCTGCAATATCTCCAATAGTGGATAAAATAGTTTTAGTCTCATTTGCATGTAGTACTATTGATTGAAGGTTCTCAACCATCTCATTCTCTTTTTGAGAAACACTATGAATTCTTTGTACAATATGATTTATCATATCTTTAAAATCTATTATAGTCGTATCGGTAATATTCTCTATCGTTTTATTGAGAGTTTTTGAAGATTTTAAAATAGTTTGATTAGAAACTTTATTTTCTGTTTGCATATCTTCAAGAGATTCTCCAAGTATGTTAATATTGTTTAGTAAATCAGCCATTTTTGCTTCAACGGTTACAACACTTCTTGTTTGAAATGCTCCATTTGAAAAACTTTGTAACGTTGCGATAGCATTATCTAAGTTGGTCTCAGAAGATTCCAACATATTGTTCATACTATTTCTAAGTACATGTACATAAGGGGTTCTTGAATCTGACTTTACTCTACAAGTATAATGTCCTTTTGAAACCTTATTAGCAATTAAAACCATTTCTCCTGCAACTTTTGTATCTTCTATAACGCTATGTTCATATTTTTTAATAAGTGTATTTAATTCTTGCTCAACAACGTTACTCGACTCCTCATTAACTGTAATCTTATTTCTTTTAAAATAAAATAATTCATTTATTGATTCTATAAGTTTTAATATATTTGTGTTTGATGTAGATAGATTAAATAAAATAATTACTATTGCTGAAACAATAATAAGAAGTCCAACGTGAATAACTATAGAATCTGTAAGAAACAGAGAAGCTAGTAGTAAAATAAAAGAGATTACTAATATAGTGTTTTTTTGTAATATATTCATAAAATTATCCTAGTTCAGTGTTGTATATAGTTTTTGAGCTTCTTCTATCTCTTGCTTAGAAGGTTTTCTTCTACATGACATATATGTTTTTAGCTTTGTGACATTATCGTACATAGGATAGACTGTAGCGTATACCCAGTAATGGCCTCCACTTTTTGTACTGTTTTTCACATAACCATTCCATATCTCATCACGTTTAACAGTATTCCATAAATCTTTAAAAGCTGCACGAGGCATCTCTTTATGTCTAACTATATTATGATCTTTACCAATAAGCTCGTCTATAGAGTAGCCTGCAATCTCACAAAAATCATCATTTGCGAAAAGTATAACTCCCTTCTCATCCGTTAGTGATACTAAAAAATCATCACTTTTCAATACGTATTCTTCCATTTTATATCTCCCTTAAAATTATTTATCAAAACTTGGAAATTTAGTAGGTTCACTGAAGTAGTATCCTTGTGAATAATCCACACCTAGCTCTTTAACAATTTCATAAATTTTACTATTTTCCACATACTCTGCTATTGTTAATATATTGAGTTCTTTTGCAAAATTCACTATAGTTTTGACTAAAATTTTTGCATTTTTATCAGTATATATATCTTTAATAAGCGACCCATCAATTTTAATATAATCGGCTTGCAGCTTAAGTAGGTAGTTAAAATTTGAGTAACCTGTACCAAAGTCATCTATTGCTATCTTACAAGCATGTTTTTTTACCTTATTTATAAAAGTATTTACCTCATCAAAATTGTTAATACCTTCAGATTCTACAATCTCAAAAACTACTCTATTACCAATATTATAAACTTGTAGTATCTCACAAATATACTCTTGTATATTTATATTCATAATGTCTTTTATAGTCAGATTAATAGAAAATTCTTTGTTAGAATTTTTAAAAGTATCGAATGATTTTTTAATGACAATTTTAGTTAAAGTCTCATAGTACTTTGTTCGCTTAGCAATCTCAAGAAAGAAAAAAGGAGTTATTACTTTTTTATCTTCATCTCTCATACGAACTAAACTTTCATATTTTTCCCATTTTCCTGTTTTATTATTAACTATTGCTTGATAATAAGGGACAAGGTTGTCATTCTCTATTGCCTTTCTAATCTTATTTGTGTATTTAATGTTATTTGCATACTGTGCATCAAGATTGAGTTCTTCATCATAAACTACCAGATTTATTCTATTTTTCTTAGCATTTTTCATAGCCATATCTGCTGTAATAAAAAGGTTATTTTTTTCAAAAGATATACTTGATGTTATATTAAGAATGACTTCTTTATTCTCAACTTTATAAGTAATATTCTCAATTTTTTTTATTAATTCTTCAATATTATTAATAAACTCATCTTTTTCAAGCGATAAATTTAAAATTGCAAATACATCATTATGAAGTCTATAAAGTTGTTGAGTTGACTTGTCTTTTATTAGATGCACTATGGAGTTTCCAAACTCTTTGAGAATCATATCACCAAAAGCATCTCCATATAAATCGTTTATTTCACTAAATCTAACTATGTCAAGAAGCGCTATGGATGGATTTTCAATGGATTCTATGTCTTGTATCAATTTATATCTATTTCCGAGATTTGTTAATGAATCAGTAGTGGCTATTTTTTCAATAACTTCTCTTTGTTCAAAAAGTTTAGTAATCTCATGACGAACTGCCATATATTCATAGACTTCATTCTTCTCGTCTATTATTGGAATAATACTTATGTCTACCCAGTAGTGGCTGCCATCTTTTTTCTTATTTTTTAAAATACCTTTCCATATTTTTCTTAATTTTAGATTTCCCCACATTTCTATAAATATTTCTTTTTTTGTGTCAGGATGCCTAACGATACTATGTGGCCTACCTATCACTTCTTCTCTCGTATATCCTGTTACCTCACAAAATTTATCATTTACATATATTATAAATCCATCTAAATCACTTTTAGATACTATATTTGATTCATCAATAGCATTCTTATAAGATTTTAAAAATGCTATATTTTTTTGCAGTTCATCTGTTTTTTTTACAACTAGTAATTCAAGATTTGTATTTAAGGATTCAAGTTTTTTCTTCGCTTCTAAGGGTTCTGTAATATCACGAACAATAGCTAAGTTATAATCTATACCATTTTTATTTATAAATTTCGAATTAACCTCTATTGGAAGTTCCGTACCATCTTTTCTTATAATATAGGCATAGTCTATTAAGCTATCTTTTTCTTTTATCTCTTGAAGATGATTTAAAAAAGGCTCATCATTGTTTATAGTTCTTCTAAATTTATCAATTCCAATTTCATTCATCTCTTCGAGCGTATAGCCAATATTGTCAATTGTTGTTTTATTTACATAATCTATATAACCATTGTCTATTCGTATGATAAAAATCATGTCGTTAGAATAGTCTATCATATCACTAAAAGATTCATATTTATTTATCATATTGCTCTAATTGCAATTTTCATTCTAGTAATTAGATTGATATATGCATATATATTTAAAACTATGTAAAGGACTATAGATGAAAGCCAGACTATTTTGTACTCATTGCGATAAACATTATGAAGTTGATGTCAAAAATATAAACTTAATAAAACAAGTTAAAAGCAAAAATATAGAACATAGAAATAATACTTATTACTATAAGAATGGTTGCTTCTTTCAAGAGTTATCTAAAATCAAAAAAGCGAGGATATCAATATGAATGTATCAACACTAGAGTGGTTAAAGTCAAATAACTACAATCCAGAAAATTTAAATTTTCAAGGGAATTATGGTAACAGTGCTTTAATGAAAGCATCAAGAGAAGGAAACATTGAACTCGTATCTGATTTATTAAATGCAGGAGCAAACATTAGCCTAAAAAACATAGATGGTAATATGGCACTTTGGCTTGCTTGCTTTAGTGAAAATCAGGAGCTTGTAAAACTACTTATAGATACTGGAATAGAAATAGATACGTTAAATGTTAATGGCGTTACATCACTTATGTATGCAGCTTCTAGCGGGAAAGAAAGTATGGTTAAAATGCTTTTAGATGCAGGAGCAGATGCTAGCATACAAAATCCAGATGATTTTACAGCTCTTGATTTGGCTGTTACTCCAAAAATTTTAAGAATGTTAAGAAATGCCATATAATGTATAAGTCTTTTTTAAAGTATATGTAAAACATATTATAATCTATTTATGGAAAATTTATTACTCGCAATATTTTTAACGATAGCAATAGCTACGTTACTAAGTATTCTTCTAAAAAGATTTGGTATATCACACATAATAGCTTATATTTTTACAGGTACCTTAATCAGTTACATTTTTGGGTTTAATGGTTTGCAAATTGACTCACTTAATCTTATTGGGGAATTTGGTATAGTCTTTTTAATGTTTACTATAGGTCTTGAACTAAGCCTAAGTAAAGTAAAAAAAATGAAAGAGATTCTTCTCTCAAATGGCTTATTACAAATGACACTGAGTATAATTGTGATATTCTTACTCTCTCATTATGTTTTTAAACTTGACTTCAATACCTCACTTATAATATCTTTAGCATTTTCACTTTCATCCACAGCAATAGTCCTAACATATTTAAAGAGCTCAAAAGATATTATTACTCCCTATGGACAAAAGGCAATGGGAATTCTTATCTTTCAAGACTTAGCTGTTATTCCTATATTATTACTTATGACATTTTTATCAAATAGCAGTTTATCATTAGGTGAAGTTTTACTCCAAACAGTTATCTCTGCTATTTTAATTGTTGTTTTCATGTTTACTATTGGAGAAAAAATAGTTAACTTACTTTTTAAATTTTCTGCAACAACAGAACTTGAAGAACTTTTTTTAGGTTCTGTATTTACGATAGTTATAGGAGCTTCTATCTTTGCACACACAATAGGTTTTACATATTCGTTAGGTGCCTTTATAGCAGGAATGATAATTGCCGATACAAAATACAATGTTAAAGTGGAATCAGATATTAGCAGTTACAAAGATTTACTTCTTGGTGTCTTTTTCTTTGGTGTGGGAACAAAAATCGACTTCCTTTACTTTGTACAAAACTTTCACATTATTCTTTTTATATTTGTTTTAACAATGCTTTTTAAATCTCTTGTTATTTACCTAATTATTCGAAGGAACTCAGACAAAAATACCTCTGCAAAAACAGCACTTTCATTGGCTCAAATAGGTGAATTTTCCTTTGCTATCTTGGCTATTGCTGGTACACATCAACTTATTGCTCAAGAAATGGCTAGTTTCTTAATTTTAGTAAGCGTTATCTCTATGATATTTACTCCCTTTGTACTAAGCCATATCTATAAACTCTCATCATATTTTGAAAAAGAATTTTATGAATCAGATGTTATTACACCTATTGAACTAGAAAAGCATATAGTTGTAGCTGGATTTTCTACTTTAGGACGAAGAGTAACAGCAGAGTTAAAGACAAGAGAAGCTGAGTTTGTAGTTATATCTGACAATCTAAAACATGTACTTCTTGCAAGAAAACTTGGGTATATGGCATATTTCGGTCATTTAAACAAATTACCTGTATTAGAATCTTTAGCAGTACATGAAGCAAAAGCGATTATTATAACAGTCAGTGACGAACATAATAAGCGACTTATTAGTGAGGCAATACTTAACTTTGATAATGATGCCTACATAATTATCAAAATTGATAGTGTAGATGAAAGAAAAAAAATGAAATATTTATCTCAACTAGAATTTGTTGATGTTAGTTTTGAACTTTCAAATCTACTCGTTAATCATGCGCTTAAAGATTCTCTGACTCAAAAATAATTTCTTCCATAGAATCATCTGAGATAGCTTCTATATACTTACACTCATTGTAATATTCTAAATATTCAATTTCAATCTCATCAAAATGTTGTATGTAGTGATTAAGGTTATAATCTTCCATCTC